>NZ_JBSFWR010000017.1:0-101517 GCF_053594915.1 Kitasatospora sp. NPDC002543
GGGCGCCAGAAGTTGTCCCGCATCAGCCGGCCGTTCTCGGCGTACATCTGCCGCCACTCGGCGGCCGGGTCGACGGTCACCCGCAGCCGGGCGAGGTCGACGGTGGTCTCCTCGTCGTCACCGCCCTTGTGATCGGCCGGGACGACCCTCAGCTCGCCCTCGTCCAGCACGGCCACCCGGGTGCCGTCCGCGCTGACCGCGAAGTCGTCCACACCGTGCACCAGCTGCTCGACCCGGCGCTTGCGCAGGTCGAAGCGCTCCAGCACCGGGCGGGGCCGGTCGTCGTCCAACGAGGCCGCCCCGTCCCCGAGTTCGCCCGTCAGCGGGGTCCTGGTCCAGAGCACACCGTCCTTGGCGGCGGCGAGCTCCTCGAAGCGACCGCCCTCGACCGGGAAGGGGACGATCCGGTCGGCGATGCCGTCCAGGTCCACCCTGGTCACCGGCGCGGCGTCGGCGGCCGCCTCCCCGCCGTCCGCCTTCCGGGCCTTCGGCTCGTCCTCCTCCCCGCCGAGCGGGCGCCCGGCCCGCCGCGGCCCGAACGGGGACGGGGTGTCGGCGGCCAGGGTGACCAGGTAGGGGCGGCAGCCGTTCGGGAAGGACAGGTCGAAGACGTGCGCGTCGTAGACCGGGTCGAAGTTGCGCACCGACAGGAAGGCCAGGAAGCGGCCGTCCGCGGTGAAGGAGGGCGAGGTGTCCACGAAGCGCGGCTGGGTCACCTCGCCGACCGTCCGGGTGGCCAGGTCGGCCAGCACGATCTGGCGCAGCGAGTGCGGGCCCATCCCGCGCACCGGGCGCGACCAGGCCAGCCAGGCCGAGTCCGGGCTGAAGACGGGCGCACCGGGCCCGCCGTCGGCGCTGCGGTCCAGCTCGTGCACGGCGCCGTCGGCCAGCGAGACCAGCAGCACCCGGCCGTCGTGCACGCCGAGCGCGGCCTGCCCGCCGTCCGGGGAGACGGTCAGCGAGTCGACCCGGCCGAGCCGTCCCGCGGCCAGCCGGCGGCGCTCGGCGCCGTACAGGTCGGGGGCGAACTCCAGGGCGTCCTCGCCCTCGGCGTCGGACACCCACAGCACGCCCTGGACGCCGTCCTCGCCGGGCACCACCCGGGCCAGCCGCCCGCGCACCCCCGGGGTCTCGTCCAGCACCCGGGCCGGGCCCTCGCGGTGGGTCAGCCAGTGCACGCCGCCCCGCACCACCACGGCGCTGCCCCGGCCGGTGCGGTCGGGGGCGACGGAGTCCAGCCAGTGCGCGGCGGGCACCGGGCGGGGGCGGCGCCCGGCCCGCGGGCCGGCCAGCCGCACGTCCAGGCGGCGCGGCGCGGCGCCCTCCAGGTCGTCCAGCAGCCAGAGGTCCCCGGCCCGGTGGAAGACCACCCGGGTGCCGTCGGTGGCGGCGCCCCGGGCGTAGAAGCCGTCCGGGTCGGCGGTGTGGCGGCGCAGGTCGCTGCCGTCCGGGCGGCTGGACCACAGCTCGCCGACGCCCTCGTGGTCGGACAGGAAGGCGATCCTCCCGCCCCGCCCGCCATCGGGCAGGAGGGGCCCGGCCACCCAGAGCGGCGAGTCCAGCTGCCCGTCCAGCTCCGCGTGGACCCGGGCGAACTCGTCCCGGCCGAGCCACAGCTTGCCGGCCCGCCCGCCCCGGTACCGCTTCCACCAGGCCGGGTCGCGGCCGTTGACGCTGCTCAGCAGCACGCGGTCACCGCCCGGCTCGAAGGCGAGCCCGCCGACCGGCCCGTACGGCAGCCGCTGCGGCTCGCCGCCGTCCAGCGGCACGGCGTGCGCCCAGGTGCGGCGGGAGCTCGCCTCGCCGGCGGCGGTGGCCGCGATCGGACGGCCGTCGGGCGTCCAGCCCAGCACCCGGGTCTGGTGGCTGCCCCAGTGGGTGAGCCGGCGCGAGGGGCCGCCGTCCACCGGCACCACGTGCACCTCGGGGGCGCCGTCCCGGGTGGAGGTGAAGGCGAGGTGCCGCCCGTCCGGGGAGAACCTCGGGTGGTGGACCGGCAGGTGGTCCGCCGTCAGCCGCCAGGCCCGGCCGCCGTCCAGCGGAGCGAGCCAGAGATCGTCCTCGGCGACGAAGGAGACCAGGTCACCGTGCAGGTGGGGATGGCGGAGGTAGGCGTTCGGAGGGGTGCTCAGGGAGTCCGTCACCCGGTCAGCCTAGGCAGGTGCGCGTACGATCCGCGCCGTTTTCCGCAGACTCCCGGCGCCGCCCGCGGACGGCTGCTACGCGGCCCGGACAGCGGCCCCGGACAGCGGCCCCCGGGGCGGCCCGGGGCGCTACGACCAGCGGCCGGTGCGCCCGAGCAGCAGCGCGCCGGCGGCCACCCCGGCGGTGGAGGTGCGCAGCACCGAGGGGCCCAGCCGGTACGGCTTCGCGCCCGCCTCGGCGAAGGCCGCCAGCTCCTCCGGGGAGACCCCGCCCTCCGGGCCGACCACCAGCACGATGTCCCCGCCCCGCGGCAGCCCGGCGTGCGCCAGCGGCTCGGCGCCCTCCTCGTGCAGCACGGCGGCGAACGCGGCCTCCATCAGCACCGGCACCAGTTGCCGGGTGGTCATCACGTCCCGGACCAGGGGGAAGCGCAGCCGGCGGGACTGCTTGCCCGCCTCCCGGGCGGTGGCCCGCCACTTGGCGAGCGCCTTGGCGCCGCGGTCGCCCTTCCACTGGGTGATGCAGCGCGAGGCGGACCACGGGATCACCACGTCCACGCCGACCTCGGTCATCGTCTCCACGGCCAGCTCGCCGCGGTCGCCCTTGGGCAGCGCCTGGACGACCACGATCCGCGGCGCGGGCTCCGGCTCCCGGCGCACGGCGGCGACCGTCACGTCGATCGCGTCCTTGCCGAGCACCTCGGCGACCGCGCCGTCCACCCCGAGCCCGAGCCCGTCGGCCAGGGTCACCGCCTCGCCCGGCGTCAGCCGCTTGACCGCGGCCGCGTGCCGCCCCTCCGGGCCGTCCAGACGCACCACGGCCCCGGGCACGGCGGTGGCGATCCGCTCGGTCTCGACGAAGAAGACGGGCGCGGTCATGACGGGGGAACCTCCGGGAGTGGGACGGGAACACCGAAGGGGTGCCGGGGATCCTCCCCCGGCACCCCTCCGCGGACGACTACCGGCCGTTGAAGGCGTCCTTCAGCCGGGAGAACAGGCCCTGCTGGCCCGGCGCGAACTGGCCGGACGGCCGCTCCTCGCCGCGCAGCACCGCGAGGCGGCGCAGCAGCTCCTCCTGCTCGGCGTCGAGCTTGCTGGGGGTCTTCACCTCGACGTGCACTATCAGGTCGCCCCGGCCGCCGCCGCGCAGGTGGGTGATGCCCCGGCCGTGCAGCGGGATCGACTGGCCGGACTGGGTGCCGGGCCGGATGTCGACCTCCTCCAGGCCGTCCAGGGTCTGCAGCGGCACCTGGGTGCCGAGCGCGGCCGCCGTCATCGGGATGGTGACGGTGCAGTGCAGGTCGTCCCCGCGCCGCTGGAAGATGGCGTGGGTGGTCTCGGCGATCTCGACGTAGAGGTCGCCGGCCGGGCCGCCGCCGGGGCCGACCTCGCCCTCGCCGGCCAGCTGGATCCGGGTGCCGTTGTCGACACCGGCCGGGATCTTGACGGTCAGGGTGCGGCGGGCGCGCACGCGGCCGTCGCCGGCGCACTCCGGGCACGGGGTCGGCACGACGGTGCCGAAGCCCTGGCACTGCGGGCAGGGGCGGGAGGTCATGACCTGGCCCAGGAAGGACCGGGTGACCTGGGAGACCTCGCCCTTGCCGCGGCACATGTCACAGGTCTGCGCGGAGGTGCCGGGGGCCGCGCCCTCGCCGCTGCAGGTGGTGCAGGTGACGGCGGTGTCGACCTGGAGCTCCTTGGTGGTGCCGAAAGCGGCCTCCTCCAGGGTGATCTCCAGCCGGATCATGGCGTCCTGGCCGCGGCGGGTGCGCGAGCGCGGGCCGCGCTGCCCGGCAGCGGCGCCGAAGAAGGCGTCCATGATGTCGGAGAAGCCGAAGCCCGCCGCGCCGGCGCCGAAGCCGCCCGCACCGCCTCCGCCCGGGGACAGCGGGTCCCCGCCGAGGTCGTAGACCTGGCGCTTCTGCGGATCGGAGAGCACCTCGTAGGCGGCGTTGATCTCCTTGAACCGCTCCTGCGTCTTCGGGTCCGGGTTGACGTCCGGGTGCAGTTCGCGTGCCAGGCGCCGGAACGCCTTCTTGATCTCGTCCTGCCCCGCATCCCGTCGGACGCCGAGTACCGCGTAGTAGTCCGTGGCCACCAAATGCTCCGCTTGTTCCGCCTGTAGTAGTGCTGCGACTGGACGCCACCGTTAGAACTCTAACGGCGGCCTTGCTAGGACTCGGCCAGGATCTGGCCCACGTACCGCGCCACCGCTCGCACCGCCCCCATTGTGCCCGGGTAGTCCATCCGGGTCGGACCGATCACACCCAGCTTCGCCACGCTCTCGTCGCCCGAACCGTAGCCGACCGAAACGACCGAGGTGGAATTCAGCCCCTCGTAGGCGTTCTCGCGCCCGATCCGGACCGTCATCGCGGCGTCCGCGGTCTCACCCAGGAGGCGGAGCAGGACGACCTGCTCCTCCAGGGCTTCCAGCACCGGCTGGATGGTGAGCGGGAAGTCGTGCCCGAAGCGGGTCAGGTTGGCCGTGCCGGCCAGCATGATCCGCTCCTCGTTCTGCTCGGCGAGCGTCTCGAACAGGGTCGCCAGGACCGTGCTGACGGTCGGCCGGTCGGCCTGGTCGAACAGCGCCGGCAGCTCCTCCAGCAGCCCCGGGACCTCCGGGAGGCGCCGGCCGGCGGCTCCCGCGTTGATCCGGGCCCGCAGGTCGGCCAGCACCGTCTCGCCGACCGAGCCCGGGCAGTCGACCATCCGCTGCTCGACCCGGCCGGTGTTGGTGATCAGGACCAGCATCACCTTCGCCGGGGCCAGCGCCACCAGCTCGATGTGCCGGACGGTGGAACGCGTCAGCGAGGGGTACTGCACCACCGCGACCTGCCGGGTCAGCTGGGCGAGCAGCCGCACCGTGCGGGCGACCACGTCGTCCAGGTCGACCGCGCCGTCCAGGAAGTGCCGGATGGCCCGGCGCTCGGGGGCGCTCATCGGCTTGATCTCGGCGAGCTTGTCGACGAAGAGGCGGTACCCCTTGTCGGTCGGGATGCGGCCGGCGCTGGTGTGCGGCTGGTGGATGTAACCCTCCTCCTCCAGCCCCGCCATGTCGTTGCGGACGGTCGCCGGGGAGACGCCGAGGTTGTGCCGCTCCACCAGGGCCTTGGAGCCGACCGGCTCCTCGGTGCCCACGTAGTCCTGCACGATGGCGCGGAGCACGGCGAGCTTGCGTTCGTCCAGCTGGCGGACCTCACCGGCCATGGGGCACGCACCTCCGTCTTCGCACGTTGTTCCGACTGCTTCCCTTGCTGCGGCGGGCCCCTGCGGGGAGTCCCTCGGCCCTGGCACTCTGAACAGCCGAGTGCCAAAACCGTACCTGCCAGTGTAAGGCCCGGGTCCTACGGCAGGAACGGCCCGACCGGCGTGATCCTCCCCGCAGTTCCGGACACGGCCCGCGCGGCCCCGGCGGTTCGATTCCCCGGCGCCGGGGTGGTGCCGGGAGGCCGTCCGGGTGGCAGCATCGAAAGCGACGGCGAACGGAGGAGCAAGCGATGTCGAGCTCGGGCCAGCACACCCGTTTCGCGCCCGACCGCGGCCTGACCGGCCGCATGGTCGCGACGATGTTCGTGATCGGGCTGCTGTACGTCGGTTTCACCGGCCTGCTGATCGCGCTGCTGCGCGGCGCCTGGCCACTGATCGTCCTGATCTCCGGCGGGCTGTTCGTGGCCCAGTTCTGGTTCAGCGACAAGATCACCGAACGGGCGATGGGCGCCCACCAGGTGTCCCCGGAACAGTTCCCCCAGCTGCACGGCACCGTCGACCGGCTCTGCGCCCTGGCCGACATGCCCAAACCCCGGGTGGCGGTCGCCGACAACGACATGCCGAACGCCTTCGCCACCGGCCGCAACCCGCAGAACGCGGTGGTCTGCGTGACCACCGGGCTGCTGCGCCGGCTGGAACCGGAGGAACTGGAGGGCGTCCTCGCGCACGAGCTGTCGCACGTCGCCCACCGGGACGTCGCGGTGATGACGATCGCCGGCTTCCTCGGCGTCCTCGCCGGCGCGATGACGCGGATCGCCGTGTACGGCGGGTTCATGGGCGGCGGGCGCAACAACAACGACCAGAACGCGGCCATCCTGGCGCTGATCATCCCGCTGGTGTCGATCGTCGTCTACGCGATCAGCTTCCTGCTCACCCGGCTGCTGTCCCGCTACCGCGAACTCGCCGCCGACCGGGCCGCCGCCCAGCTCACCGGCCGGCCCAGCGCCCTGGCCTCGGCGCTCACCAAGGTGACCGGGCAGATCGCGGCCATCCCCAGCAAGGACCTGCGCCAGGCCCAGGCCTACAACGCCTTCTACTTCGCCCCCGCGCTGAGCGCCCGGGAGACCGCCTCGCAACTGCTGTCCACCCACCCGAGCCTGGAGAAGCGGCTGGAGCAGCTGGCGCGGATCTCCGAGCAGCTCGGCCGCTGACGCCCGCCGTTCGGCCCTCCCGAATCCGTCCCGCCCGAGGCTTCCGTCCCGAGGCTTCCGCCCCGAAACCGTCCTCCCGAAACCGTCCCGTCCCGTCCGTCCCGAAAGGACCGCCGTGGGAATCCTGGACACGCTGTTCGGCCGTACCAAGCCCGTCAAGCCCGACCTCGACCAGCTGTTCGGCGTGCCGTCCGCCGCGCTCACCCTGGAGGCCGGGGCCGGGTTCACCCCCACCGGGCTCGGCTCGGTCTGCTTCGCGGCCGTCGAGGGAGCCGCCTTCGTCCAGGTCGAGCAGCAGGTGCGGGCGCTGCTGGACGCCGACACCGAGCGCGGCGGCGTCCCGGTGGAGGCCTCCAAGGACGACTACGGCTACTCCTGGCTGCTCGCCCGGCACCGGCCCGAGGAGCTGCCGGAGCTGGTGAACGACCTGCACGCGGTCAACAGCGAGCTGGAGGCCAACGGCTTCGGCCCGCAGCTGCTCTGCTCGCTGGTCGCCTTCCGCGACCCGCAGGGGCGCTCGCTGGCCCTGGTCTACCTCTACAAGCGGGGGACGTTCTACCCCTTCGCGCCGATGCCCGGCGGCGGGGAGAAGCGCGACAGCCCGTTGGAGCTGCAGGTCAACGCGATGCTCGGGAACGACCTGCGGCTGGAGAAGGACCTCGGCCGCTGGTTCCCGGTCTGGGGCGCGCCGGGCCTCTGACGGGCCGTCCGCCGTCCCTATGATCACCCGTATGCGCAGCCGCCAGTACGGACCCGACCTGACCCCGCCGTGGAAGAAGCAGCAGCCCGCCCCGGAGGTGCCCGCCGAGCGGGACCTGGTGGTCGAGGAGGCCTCGACCGGTTTCTGCGGGGCGGTGGTGCGCTGCGAGAAGACCGCCGAGGGGTTCACCGTCACCCTGGAGGACCGGTTCGGCAAGCACCGGGTGTTCCCGCTGGTGCCGCGCGGCTTCCTGCTGGAGGGCCGGGTCGTCACCCTGGTCCGCCCGGCCGGCCCGGCGGCGCCCCGCACCCCGGCCCGCACCGCCTCCGGCTCGATCGCCGTCCCGAACGCCCGCGCCCGGGTGGCCCGCGAGTCCCGCATCTACGTGGAGGGCCGGCACGACGCGGAGCTGGTCGAGCGGGTCTGGGGCGACGACCTGCGGGTCGAGGGCGTCGTCGTCGAGTACCTGCGCGGCATCGACGACCTGCCCGCGATCGTCGCCGACTTCGCCCCCGGCCCGGGGCGGCGCCTCGGCGTCCTGGTCGACCACCTGCTCCCCGGCACCAAGGAGCACCGCATCGCCGCCCGGGTCACCGGCGACTCCGTGCTGGTCGTCGGCCACCCCTACATCGACGTCTGGCAGGCCGTGAAGCCCTCCAGCGTGGGCATCCCCGCCTGGCCCGACGTCCCGATGGGCGAGGACTGGAAGGAGGGCACCTGCCGCCGCCTCGGCTGGCCGGTCGACACCCCGGCGGCCTGGAAGCACATCCTGTCCAAGGTGAACAGCTACCGGGACCTGGAGCCCGCGCTGCTCGGCCGCGTGGAGGAGCTGATCGACTTCACGGCCCTGCCGGGTCAGGAGTAGGTCCGGAACTCCGAGGTGTCGAGCGTGATGCCCAGCAGGTCCAGCCGGATGGGGTCACCGAACTTGCTGGTTCGCTCGACCGTGTAGTCCGGCAGCCCCGAGACACTCTCCCGGGTCGGCTCGGTCAGGAGCACGCACACGGCCTTGATCGGGTCCACGACCAGGTAGACCGGGACCGCACCCTCGGCATAGAGCTCCCGCTTGGTCCGGTAGTCGCGGAGCACGCTGGTCTTCGAGACGACCTCGGCCACCAGGGTGAGGGCGGGCGCGGGGACCAGACGGCCCCCGCCTTCGAAGGCATCCCGCTCGAACACGACCAGGTCCGGCTGAGGCTCACTCGTCAGTCCGGGAAGGTCGACGTCCTGCGTGGTCAGTCGATGCCACCTGGCCCGGGGGAGCTGGTCGCGAATGGCCTCGACAATGATGTTGTGGACCAGGTCCGGCCCGGCCATCATCACGATTTCCCCCCTGATGAGCTCGGCCTTGAAGCCTTCGGGGACCTCCAGGTTCTCGAAGATCCCCGTCACCCGGTCATCGATGGCGGTCATTGCGCGCTCCCTCCGACGGCTGACACCACGTTAACGACAATCAGTCCACCAGGTCACGCACCACCGCGTCCGCCAGCAGCCGCCCCTGGAGGGTCAGGGCGGCGCGGCCCCGGGCATGGGGCCCGGCGGCGAGGAGTCCGTCGGCGAGGGCCCGGTCGGCGGCCTCGCGGCCGGCGGCGGTGAGCAGGTCGAGGGAGACCCCCTCGACCAGGCGCAGTTCGAGCAGGATGCGCTCGACCCGGCGGTCCTCCTCGGCCAGCACCTCCCGGCCCAGGCCCGGGGTGCGGCCCTCGGCGAGGGCCTGCGCGTAGGCGGCCGGGTGCTTGGCGTTCCACCAGCGGACGCCGCCGACGTGGCTGTGGGCGCCGGGGCCGGCGCCCCACCAGTCGGCGCCGGTCCAGTACAGCTCGTTGTGGCGGCAGCGGCCCTCCGGGGTGGTGGCCCAGTTGGACACCTCGTACCAGGAGTAGCCGGCGGCGGCGAGCGCCTCCTCGGCGATCAGGTAGCGGTCGGCGTGCACGTCGTCGTCGATCATCGGCAGCTCGCCGCGCTTGACCCGGGCGGCGAGCCGGGTGCCCTCCTCGACGATCAGCGAGTACGCGGAGACGTGGTCGGGACCGGCGCCGATGGCGGCGTCCAGGGAGGCCCGCCAGTCGTCGTCGGACTCGCCCGGGGTGCCGTAGATGAGGTCCAGGTTGACGTGCTCGAAGCCGGCCGCGCGGGCCTCGGCCACGCAGGCCTCGGGACGGCCCGGGGTGTGGTGGCGGTCGAGCAGCTTCAGCACGTGCGGCCGGGCGCTCTGCATGCCGAAGGAGAGCCGGTTGTAGCCGCCCTCGCGCAGTTCGGCCAGGTACGCCGGGTCCACCGACTCCGGGTTGGCCTCGGTGGTGACCTCGGCGTCCTCGGCGAGCCCGAACTCCTCGCGGACCGCGGCGAGCATCTTCACCAGGTCGCGGGCGGGCAGCAGGGTCGGGGTGCCGCCGCCGAGGAAGACGGTCCGCACCGGGAGGTCCGCGTCCCCCAGCACCTTGCGGGCGAGGCGGATCTCGGCGACCACGTTGTCCGCGTACGTCTCCTGCGAGGCGACCGCCCCGGAGGAGCGCAGCTCGGTGGCAGTGTAGGTGTTGAAGTCGCAGTAGCCGCAGCGGCTGGCGCAGTAGGGCACGTGCAGGTAGAAGCCGAACGGCCGCGAGCCCAGCCCGTCGAGGGCGTGCGCGGGCAGGGAACCGTCGGACGGCACCGGTTCGCCGTCGGGGAGTGCGGAGGGCATGAGCCCATTGTCCCGTACGGCCCGACCGAATCGGCGGGCCGTACGGGAGCCGGGCCCCTCACACCTCGCCGGCGGGGCCTCCCGGGCCCTTTCGGCGGGCCGCTCAGGCCTCGTTGGCGGGCCGCTCAGGCCTCGTTGGCGCCCGCGTACATCGCGGTCACCGCGTCCGCGTAGGTCCGCTCGACCACCGGGCGCTTGATCTTCAGGCTCGGGGTGAGCTCGCCGTGCTCGATGTCGAGGTCGCGCGGCAGCAGGTGGAACTTCTTGATCGTCTGCCACCGCTGGAGGTCGCCGTTGACCCGCTTCACGAAGCCCTCGATCAGCTCGTGCACGGCCGGCTCGGCGGCCAGCTCGGCGTAGGACCGGCCGGCCAGGCCGTGCTCGGCGGCCCACGGCAGCAGGACCGCCTCGTCCAGGCCGATCAGCGCGGTGCAGTAGTTGCGGCCGTTGCCGATCACCAGGATGTTGCTGACGAACGGGCAGACCGCCTTGAACTTGCCCTCGACCTCGCTGGGCGCCACGTACTTGCCGCCGGAGGTCTTGAACAGGTCCTTCTTGCGGTCGGTGATCCGCAGGAAGCCGTCCGGGGTGAGCTCGCCGATGTCCTCGGTGTGGAACCAGCCGTCCGACTCCAGCACCTCGGCGGTCTTCTCCGGCAGGTTGTGGTAGCCGCGCATGACGCCGGGGCCGCGCAGCAGGATCTCGCCGTCCTCGGCGATCCGCACCTCGGTGCCGGGCAGCGGGCGGCCCACCGTGCCGATCCGCACGTCCTCCGCGCGGTTCACGCAGGAGCCGGCGCTGGTCTCGCTCAGTCCGTAGCCCTCCAGGATCGGCACCCCGGCGCCGAGGAAGAAGTAGCCGATCTCCGGGGCGAGCGCGGCGCTGCCGGAGACCGCGCCGCGCAACCGGCCGCCGAAGGCCGCCCGGATCTTCGCGTACACCAGTCTGTCGGCCAGCGCGTGCTGCACCCGCAGCCCCAGCGGGGCGGACTCGGTGCCGGTGGCGACCCGGCTCTCCTGGACCGCCCGGGCGTGCTCCCGGGCGACCTTGGCCGCCCACATGAAGATCCGGTACTTGGCGCCGCCCTCCGCCCGGGCCTTCCCGGCGATGCCGTTGTAGACCTTCTCGAAGATGCGCGGCGCCGAGGCCATGATGGTCGGCCGGATCGCCGGCAGGTTGTGGATGATCCGGTCCACCCGGCCGTCCACCGCCATCACGTGCCCGGTGGCGATCTGCCCGGAGATCAGCGTCTTGCCGAACACGTGCGACAGCGGCAGCCACATGAACTGCACGTCGTCGGGGCCCAGCAGCCCGCTGGCCTCCTGCGCCCGGCCCTCGTACGCCCAGCAGTCGTGCACCAGGCGCACGCCCTTGGGGCGGCCCGTGGTGCCGGAGGTGTAGATGAGGGTGGCCAGCTGCTCCTTGCCGAGCCCGTCGACGGTCTTCTCCACCGCGTCCGGGTGCTCCGCCAGGTACCGGGCGCCGCGCTCCTCCAGCTCGGCGAGGGTGAGCAGCTCCAGGCCCTTGGTCTCGGGGGCCCCGGCCGGCGCGTCGAAGAGGATCACGGTGCGCAGCTCGGGCAGCTGGTCGATCTGCTCGACGGCCTTGGCCAGCTGGGCCGCGTTCTCGGCGAACAGCGCCCGGGAGCCGGAGTCGGAGAGGATGAACGCGGTCTCGTCCGCGTTGGTGCTCGGGTAGACGGTCGTGATCGCGGCGCCCGCGCACATGGCGCCGAGGTCGGCGACGATCCATTCGAGCCGGGTCGAGGAGGCCAGGGCCACCCGGTCCTCGGGACGGATGCCGAGCGCCATCAGGCCGGCGGCCACCGCCTTGACCCGGGTCGCGGTCTGCGCCCAGGTGAGCGAGCGCCACTGCTCGGCGCCGGGCGCGCCGTCGGCGGCCTGCTCGTCGACGGGCGAGGGGTAGCGGTAGGCCTCGGCGTTCGGGGTCAGGGCGACCCGCTCCAGGAACAGGTGGGCGACGGAGGCGGGACGCCCGGCGACGAGGTCGGGCCTGCCGGAGTCGATCAGGGACTGCGCGGAACTCAACGAGGACCTCCGGTGGCGGGTGGCCGTCTGAGGGATTGTCGCGGCGTCCGTGGGGGCGGTCGCCGGGCCCCCGGTTCACCTGAGCGGTACCGGTCAGTAACAAAGGGGCAATCAGCAGCCTAGGGGGAAACCGGTCATTCCGTAAGAGGGCTGCACCCGACGGCACACCGCCGAACCGCCCGTGCCGCACCGGCCCCGCCACCGGCCCCGCCACCGCCGCCGCACCCGGCCGTTCGGCAAAGGCCCGGCAAACCTCCGGTTCCCACACGCCGAATGGCCTGTACGACGCTACAGAACACCGAGAATTGGGGTGCGAACCCGACCGGCGACGACAAGAGTGTGCTAGTGCTGATCAGACTGCTGAGGGCGCACCTGCGCCCGTACTCCCGACCCATCTGCCTGCTGGTGCTGCTCCAGCTGGTGTCCACCCTCGCGGCGCTCTACCTGCCGACGCTCAACGCCGACATCATCGACGACGGCGTGGTCAAGGGCGACACCGGCTACATCCTGCGCGTCGGCGGGGTGATGATCGCGGTCACCCTCCTCCAGGCCCTCTGCTCCATCGGCGCCGTCTTCATCGGCGCGCGCACCGCCATGGCCTTCGGCCGGGACGTCCGCGCCGCCGTCTTCGACCGGGTGCAGAGCTTCTCCTCCCGCGAGGTCGGCCAGTTCGGCGCCCCCTCCCTGATCACCCGCACCACCAACGACGTCCAACAGGTCCAGATGCTCGCCCTGATGAGCTTCACGCTCATGGTCGCCGCACCGATCATGTGCGTCGGCGGCATCATCATGGCGCTCAACCAGGACGTCCCGCTGTCCGGCCTGCTGCTCGCCGTCATCCCCGCGCTCGGCGTCGTCGTGGTGCTGCTGGTCCGCGCGCTGCGCCCCAAGTTCCGCAGCATGCAGGAGCGGATCGACACCGTGAACCGGGTCCTGCGCGAGCAGATCACCGGCATCCGGGTCATCCGCGCCTTCGTCAAGGACGACCAGGAGCAGGCCCGCTTCGCCGGCGCCAACGAGGACCTCACCCAGGTCGCCCGGCAGGTCGGCCGGCTGATGTCCGTCATGTTCCCCGCCGTGATGCTGGTCGTGAACGTCTCCAGCGTCGCCGTGCTCTGGTTCGGCGCCCACCGCATCGACAGCGGCGCCATGCAGATCGGCGCGCTCACCGCGTTCCTCTCCTACCTCATGCAGATCCTGATGAGCGTCATGATGGCCACCTTCATGTTCATGATGGTGCCGCGCGCCGAGGTCTGCGCCGAGCGCATCGAGGAGGTCCTCGGCACCGACAGCAGCGTCGTCCCGCCCGCCGCCCCCGTCACCGGGACGAACCGCCGCGGCAACCTGGAACTGCGCGACGTCGACTTCCGCTACCCCGGCGCCGAGGCCTCGGTGCTGCGCGGCATCGACCTCACCGCCCGCCCCGGCGAGACCACCGCCATCATCGGCTCCACCGGCAGCGGCAAGTCCACCCTGCTCGGCCTCGTCCCCCGGCTCTTCGACGCCACCTCCGGCCAGGTCCTGATCGACGGCGTGGACGTCCGCGAACTCGCCCCCGCCGCGATCGCCGAGAGCGTCGGCATCGTCCCGCAGAAGCCCTACCTCTTCTCCGGCACCGTCGCCAGCAACCTCCGCTACGGCCGGCCCGACGCCACCGACGAGGAGCTCTGGCACGCCCTGGAGATCGCCCAGGCCAAGGAGTTCGTCGAGAAGCTGCCCGAAGGCCTGGACTCCCCCATCGCCCAGGGCGGCGGCAACGTCTCCGGCGGCCAGCGCCAACGCCTCGCCATCGCCCGCACCCTGGTCCGCAAACCCTCCGTCTACCTCTTCGACGACTCCTTCTCCGCGCTCGACTACGCCACCGACGCCAAGCTCCGCAAGGCGCTCTCCGGCGAGACCTCCGACGCCACCGTCCTGATCGTCGCCCAGCGCGTGTCCACCATCCGCGACGCCGACCGGATCATCGTCCTCGACGAGGGCGCCGTCGTCGGCAGCGGAACCCACCACGAACTGATGGCCGACAACCCGACGTACCGGGAGATCGTGCTCTCCCAGCTCACCGAGCAGGAGGCGGCGTGACCAGCCCCGGAAAGCAGCCGGACCTCGACAAGGGCCGGGCCCCGAGAGACCCCGCCCCCGCGGACGCCCCGACGGCCGACCTCCTGAAGAAGGACACCCCCGAGGCCGGCGCCCCGCAGAAGGACACCGGACTGCCCAGCGACTCCCAGGCCGCCGCCGCCCGCCGCGGCCCGGCCGGCCCCGGCCGCTTCATGGGCGGCCAGGGCACCGAGAAGTCCATGGACTTCAAGGGCTCCGGCAAGCGCGTCCTCGGCCTGCTGCGCCCCGAACGCAACACCCTGATCGGCGTCCTGCTCCTCGGCGTGCTCGGCATCGGCTGCGCCGTCATCGGCCCCAAGATCCTCGGCGACGCCACCGACCTGATCTTCGCCGGCGTCATCGGCGCCCGCTTCCAGGCCGGCACCACCAAGGCCCAGGTCGTCGACGGGCTGCGCGCCCACGGCGAGGGCGGCGTCGCCGACCTGCTCTCCTCCGTCGACTTCACCCCCGGCCAGGGCATGGACTTCGGCGCCATCGGCACCGTCCTGCTCTGGGTGCTCGGCATCTACGTCGCCTCCGCCGTCTTCGGCATCTTCCAGGGCCGGCTGGCCACCCGGGCCATCCAGGCCGCCAGCTACCGGCTGCGCCAGGACGTCGAGGCCAAGCTCTCCCGACTGCCGCTCAGCTACTTCGACAAGCAGCCGCGCGGCGAGGTGCTCAGCCGGGTCACCAACGACATCGACAACATCGGCCAGTCCATGCAGCAGACCCTGGGACAGGTCGTCAACTCGCTGCTCACCGTGGTCGGTGTGCTCGCGATGATGTTCTGGATCTCCCCGCTGCTCGCCGTGATCGCCCTGGTCTCGGTGCCCGTCTCGGTCGTCGTCGCCACCAAGGTCGGCAAGCGGGCCCAGCCGCAGTTCGTCCAGCAGTGGAAGTCCACCGGCGAACTGAACGCCCACATCGAGGAGATGTACACCGGCCACACCCTGGTCAGGGTGTTCGGGCGCCAGCAGGAGTCCGCGGAAACCTTCCGCGAGCACAACGAGGCGCTCTACCAGGCGAGTTACAAGGCCCAGTTCATCTCCGGCATCATCCAGCCCGCGATGATGCTGATCGGCAACCTCCAGTACGTGCTGGTCGCCGTCGTCGGCGGCCTGCGGGTGGCCAGCGGCGCGCTGTCCATCGGTGACGTCCAGGCGTTCATCCAGTACTCCCGGCAGTTCAGCCAGCCGCTCACCCAGGTCGCCAGCATGGCCAACCTGGTGCAGTCCGGCGTCGCCTCCGCCGAACGCGTCTTCGAGCTGCTCGATGCCCCCGAACAGAGCGCCGAACCGGCCATGCCCGAACGGCCCGACGTGGTCCACGGCCGGGTCGCCTTCCAGGACGTGTCCTTCCGCTACGACCCCGAGAAGCCGCTCATCGAGGACCTCTCGCTCAAGGTCGAACCCGGCCAGACCGTCGCCATCGTCGGCCCCACCGGCGCCGGCAAGACCACCCTCGTCAACCTGCTGATGCGGTTCTACGAGGTCAGCGCCGGGCGGATCACCCTGGACGGCGTGGACATCGCCGCCATGTCCCGCGAGGAACTGCGCTCCGGCATCGGCATGGTGCTCCAGGACACCTGGCTGTTCGGCGGCAGCATCGCCGACAACATCGCCTACGGCGCCGAATCGGCCACCCGCGAACAGGTCGTCGAGGCCGCCAAGGCCGCCCACGTCGACCGCTTCGTCCGCACCCTGCCGGACGGCTACGACACCGTCATCGACGACGAGGGCACCGGCGTCAGCACCGGCGAGAAGCAGCTGATCACCATCGCCCGGGCCTTCCTCGCCCAGCCGTCCATCCTGGTCCTGGACGAGGCGACCAGCTCCGTCGACACCCGCACCGAGGTGCTGATCCAGCGGGCCATGGCCCGGCTGCGCACCGGCCGCACCAGCTTCGTGATCGCCCACCGGCTCTCCACCATCCGGGACGCCGACGTGATCCTGGTGATGGAGAACGGCTCGATCGTCGAGCAGGGCACCCACGACGGGCTGATCGCCGCCGACGGCGCCTACGCCCGGCTCTACCAGGCCCAGTTCGCCGAGGCCGCGGTCGAGGTGGACTGACGCCCGAACGGCCGGCGGAGGGCCGGGGCGGGGACTTCCCGCCCCGGCCCTCCGCGCCTCCGGTCGTTCGCGCCCCCGGTCGTTCGCGCCCCCGGCTCTCCGCGCCGTCCCCTCCCGAACAGCGCTCCACTCCGCCGGAGCGCCCTCGCGAGGAGGCCGACGAGATGAGCGGCACCACCACCGGCCGACGGATCGTCGTCCTGGGTGCCGGATCGAGGCCGCCGACCGACCCCGGACGGCCCAGGGAACGCCGAGGTCGCCGGAGTCGCGGAAACGGCCCCGGGAACGCCGGAAGGGCCCGGGCGGGTGCCCGGGCCCTTCCGGCGGGCGTCACCGCCGCCCTGCCGCTACTTCTTGTCCTTCGGCGCTTCGGCGTCGGTGGACAGCGCGGCGATGAAGGCCTCCTGCGGGACCTCCACGCGGCCGACCATCTTCATCCGCTTCTTGCCTTCCTTCTGCTTCTCCAGCAGCTTCCGCTTGCGGGAGATGTCACCGCCGTAGCACTTGGCGAGGACGTCCTTGCGGATCGCGCGGACCGTCTCGCGGGCGATCACCCGGGAGCCGATGGCCGCCTGGATCGGCACCTCGAACTGCTGGCGGGGAATGAGCTTCTGGAGCTTGCCCGCCATCATCACGCCGTAGCTGTAGGCCTTGTCCTTGTGGACGATCGCGGAGAAGGCGTCCACCGCGTCGCCGTGCAGCAGGATGTCGACCTTCACCAGCTGGGCGGTCTGCTCGCCGATGGGCTCGTAGTCCAGCGAGGCGTAGCCGCGGGTCTTGGACTTCAGCTGGTCGAAGAAGTCGAAGACGATCTCGGCGAGCGGCAGGGTGTAGCGCAGCTCGACGCGGTCCTCGGACAGGTAGTCCATGCCCTGGAGGTTGCCGCGGCGGGACTGGCAGAGCTCCATGATCGCGCCGACGAACTCGTTGGGCGCGAGGATGGTGCCGCGCACGACCGGCTCGTACACCTCGGCGATCTTGCCGGCCGGGAACTCGCTCGGGTTGGTGACGGTGTGCTCGCTGCCGTCCTCCATGATCACCCGGTAGATCACGTTGGGGGCGGTGGAGATCAGGTCGAGGTTGAACTCGCGCTCCAGGCGCTCCCGGATGATCTCCAGGTGCAGCAGGCCGAGGAAGCCGCAGCGGTAGCCGAAGCCGAGCGCGACCGAGGTCTCCGGCTCGTACACCAGGGCGGCGTCGTTGAGCCGCAGCTTGTCCAGGGCGTCGCGCAGCAGCGGGTAGTCCGAGCCGTCCAGCGGGTAGAGGCCGGAGAACACCATCGGGCGCGGGTCCTTGTAGCCGCCGAGCGGCTCGGTGGCGCCCTTGTGCATCGAGGTGATCGTGTCACCGACCTTGGACTGCCGGACGTCCTTCACACCGGTGATGATGTAGCCCACCTCGCCGACGCCGAGGCCGTCGGCGACCTTCGGCTCGGGCGAGATGACGCCGATCTCCAGCAGCTCGTGGGTGGCGCCGGTCGACATCATCGCGATGCGCTCGCGCTTGGTCAGCTGGCCGTCCACGACACGGACGTAGGTGACCACGCCGCGGTAGGCGTCGTACACCGAGTCGAAGATCATCGCGCGGGCCGGGGCGTCCTTGACGCCGACCGGGGCCGGGATGGTGTTGACGATGTGGTCGAGGAGGTCCTCGACGCCCAGACCGGTCTTGGCGCTGACCTGGAGCACGTCGGAGGGGTCGCAGCCGATGATGTGGGCGATCTCGGCCGCGTACTTCTCCGGCTGGGCGGCCGGCAGGTCGATCTTGTTGAGGACCGGGATGATCGTGAGGTCGTTCTCCAGCGCCAGGTACAGGTTGGCGAGGGTCTGCGCCTCGATGCCCTGGGCCGCGTCGACCACCAGGATGGTGCCCTCGCACGCGGCGAGGGAACGGGACACCTCGTACGTGAAGTCCACGTGACCGGGGGTGTCGATCATGTTGAGGATGTGCGTCGTCCCGGCGTTCGGCCCGGTCTTCGGCGCCCACGGGAGGCGGACCGCCTGCGACTTGATGGTGATGCCGCGCTCACGCTCGATGTCCATGCGGTCGAGGTACTGGGCACGCATCTGCCGGGGGTCGACGACGCCGGTGATCTGCAGCATCCGGTCTGCGAGCGTCGACTTGCCGTGGTCGATGTGGGCGATGATGCAGAAGTTGCGGATCAGCGCCGGGTCGGTACGGCTGGGCTCTGGCACATTGCTGGGGGTCGCGGGCACCTTGGTCCGATTCTCCGTTGGTCCGGGGCCGGGGGTGTCCTGGTCATCGCTGACCGGTTTTCCCGGGGACCGGACAGTCTCGTCCGATCGAAATAGTTCCTCCCATCCTCCCACGACCGCGGCCGGGGGCGCCGTCCGGGACTCTCCGGGGGCTTCCGCCCGCCGGGGCGCGGCTCCAGGATGGCCTCCCATGATCCTGGAAAGCGCACTGCTCGACGTCCTGCCCGGCCGCGAGGAGGAGTTCCTCGCGGCCTTCGCCGAGGCCCGCCCGCTGATCGCCGGCCGGCCCGGATTCCGCTCGCTGGCACTGCGGCGGTGCCTGGACGAGGGGCGCGGCTCGCGCTTCCTGCTCCAGGTGGAGTGGGAGACGCTCGCCGACCACACCGAGGGGTTCCGCGGCTCGGCCGAGTACCGGCGCTGGCGGGAACTGCTGCACCACTTCTACCGGCCGTTCCCGGAGGTCGAGCACTACGGGGAGCCGGTGCTGAGCGCCTGGACGCGCTCCGGCTGCCGTTCCACTCCCGCCCGTCGTCCGCCGGACGGGGCCCCCTCCGGTTTGGGACGGGCAGCGGGCCCCTGGTAGCGTGGGCTGCTGCACCTGGCCTCGGCCTGCCCTCTCAGCCGGACCGACGGCCACCGGGTGCAACCCCGTTCAGCAACTTTCAGACAGACTGAGGCTCCTTCGTGGCGAACATCAAGTCCCAGATCAAGCGCAACAAGACCAACGAGAAGGCGCGCCTGCGCAACAAGGCCGTCAAGTCCTCGCTGAAGACCGCCCTGCGCAAGGCCCGTGAGGCCGCTGCCGCCGGCGAGACCGAGAAGGCCACCGAGCTGGCCCGCGCCGCCTCCAAGGCGCTGGACAAGGCCGTGAGCAAGGGCGTCATCCACGCCAACCAGGCCGCCAACAAGAAGTCGGCCATCACCAAGCGCGTCAACGCGGCCGCCCAGGCCTGACGCCCCCGGGGGCTGTGCCCCCACCGCTTCGGGACGACCCGGCCCTCTACCCGGACCCCCGAGGCGCGCGAGACTCGCACCGCACGCGGCCTGCGTTCGCCACGCGGGTGCGGTGCAACGAAGCAGTGCGGCAGGCGCCGCAGCCGGCCTCTTCCCGAGGCCCGCTGCGGCGCCTGTCGCGTTCCGCGGTCCGGCCGCTATGGTCGGTCGGGTCCGAGCGGGATGCGGGGAGCATCCCGGCGCCAGGCCCAGGGGGGACCTCCATGACGACGCCACCGCCACCACCACCGCCGGTACCGAACGGGCCGGGGTACGGCTTCCCGCAGCAGCCGCCGGGCCCAGGCGCGCACCACCTGCCGGGCGCCGCGGGCCCCATGGGCGCGCCGGGCCCCACGGGCCCCATGGGCGCGGCCGGTTTCGGCCCGCCGCCGGGGCTGCCCACCGCGCCCGGCACGGCTCCCGGTACGACTCCCGGCCCGGTGGCCACCGGGCCGGCCCCCAGGAACGCCGGGAACCTGCGGCGCAACGCCGTCTGGGCCTTCGTCGGCGCGGTGATCGTCTCGGCCGGCTGGACCGCCGCCGTCCTGGCCGTCCCCGGACTGGTCAGCAGCGAGTCCTCACCGCGCGGCCTGAACGGCTACCACCTCTCCGACGACTTCTGCACCACCGGGAAGCCCGCGAAGATCCTCCAGACGTACTCCGTCTCGGACACCTCCGCGCCGACCCACCACTCCGACCGGCACCCGGCCCTGGACAGCATGAGCTGCTCGATGTCGCTCAAGCGCACCGGCGGCAACAACGACAGCGAGTACGCCTCCCTGTTCTTCCGCACCGACCTCCACAAGGCGATCAACCCGGCGCCCGAGCAGGAGGCCAACAAGGAGCTCTACCGGGGGCGCGGCTACCAGGTCACCGACGTCGCGGGGCTCGGCGAGGAGGCGTACTACCTGTACAAGGACGACGGCTCGGACCAGTACCACAGCGTCTACGCCGAACTGGACGTCCGCGACGGCGGGATGACGTACTACATCAACTACACGGCCAGCTACACCCAGGGGAAGGGCAAGCCGCCGTCCAAGGACGAGCTGCGCGGCGCCCTCCAGTCCGACGCCCAGGACGCCCTCCGGGCGATGAGGAAGTAGGGCCCCGGGGCGGGCTCGCGCCGGCTCAGTACGCGGGCCGGGAACCGGCCCGGGCGGCCCGGGCGACGGCGACCACCGCGCGCTCCAGGGCGAACGCCGGGTCGTCCGAGCCGCCCTTGACGGCGGCGTCGGCCTGGGCGATCGCGGTCAGCGCGGTGGCCACCCCGTCGCCCGTCCAGCCGCGCATCTGCTGACGGACCCGGTCGACCTTCCACGGCGGCATGCCGAGTTCGCGGGCCAGGTCGGCCGGGCGCATGTTCCGCCCGACGCTCGCCAACCGGCCGATGCTGCGCACGCCGGAGGCCAGCGCGTAGGTGATGCCGGTCGGCGGCTGGCCGACGGCCAGCGCCCAGCGCAGCCGTTCCAGCGCCTCCGCGGCCCGGCCGGTGACGGCCAGGTCGGCCACCTCGAAGCCGGTCGCCTCGGCCCGGCCGCTGTAGTAGCGGGCCACCACCGACTCGTCGATCGTGCCCTCGACGTCCGAGGTCAGCTGGCTGCACGCGGCGGCCAGCTCGCGCAGGTCGCTGCCGAGCGCGTCCAGCAGGGCCTGGCAGGCCTCCGGGGTCGCCGAGCGGCCCAGGGTGCGGAACTCGCCCTTGACGAAGGCCAGCCGCTCGTTCGCCTTGGCCAGCTTGGCGCAGGCCACCTCGCGCCCGCCGGCCTTGCGCCCGGCGTCCAGCAGGCCCTTGCCCTTGGCGCCGCCGGCGTGCACCAGCACGACGATCACCTCGTCGGCCGGCGCCTCGATGTACGCCTTGACCTCCTTCACCGACTCGGCGGAGAGGTCCTGCGCGGCCCGGACCACGATCACCTTGCGCTCGGCGAACAGCGACGGCGTGGTCAGCTCGGCCAGGCCGCCGGGCTGCAAGCCGCCGGGCGGGAGGTCCCGCACGTCGGTGTCCGGGTCCGCCGCCTTCGCCGCCGCCACCACCTGGGCGACCGCGCGGTCCAGCAGCAGCTCCTCCTGGCCGACCGCGAGGGTCAGCGGGGCGAGCAGGTCGTCGGGTGCACTCTTCCTGGCCATCGCCTACCAGCATCCCACGAGCCGCCGACACTCCCGACAGACCGCGGGCACTCCCGCCCGACAGACCGCGGGCACTCCCGCCCGACGGAGCGGGCGGCCCGACCTGGACAATGGCCGGGTGAGCGAGAACCCCACCACCGACCTCCCGGACGTCGACGACCCGTACGCCCGGCAACTGCTCGTCCTGCCCGACCGTGACACCGCCGAAGAGGCCGCCGAGGAGCTCGGCGCCACCCAGCCCGACCTCGGCGAACTCGAAGTCGTCCGCGACGCGCTCGCGGGCGAGGACGACGCCGAGGACGCCCAGTGGCTGGTCGTCGCCGAGGCCCCGGAGAACGGCTGGACCCCGGCACTGCTGCACGCCCTCGACACCCTCGTCTCCGGCTACGAGGGCTGGCGCGAGGAGGCCTGAGGCGCCGCGCGCCCGCCACCCCGCGCCTCCCCCGCCCCCTCAGGGGCCGGCTCGACCACCACGGCGAGCCGGCCCCTGCCGTCGCCCGGCCGCCCGTGAGTGCGGCGGCCGGCGGCTCAGCCCGGTCCTACTCGGTCCTGCTCGGTCCTGCTCGGCCCTACTCGGTCCGCAGCGCGGTGGCGGTCCGGGACCGCGCCGCCCAGCCGGCCGGCAGCGCTGCCCCGAGCAGGGCGATCACGACCCCGGCGGCCAGCAGCGGAAGGAGCAGCCCGGGGGTGTAGACGTGGGTCACGCTCGGTGGCAGGTGCCGGCCGATCGCGTTCCCCATCGGGGACTGTGTCGCCTTCTCCACCACGACCCCGAGCGGCACCCCGATGAGTCCGGCGATCAGGCCGGTGAGTGTCACCGAGGTCAGGACCATCGTGATGGTCTGTCCGGGCGTCATCCCGAGGGCCTTGAAGATTCCCATGTCATGGATCCGCTCCCGGGTGTCCTGCACGACCATGCTCAGCACCCCGACCGCGGCGACCGCGGTCAACATCAGCGTGAAGACCGCCACCAGGGCGCCCATGATGATCACTACGAGGTTCTTGTCGGACGAATTCGTCTGGACCGAGGCGTTCAGCGGGGTCAGCGCGGCGGCGGCCGAGGTGGACCAGTCCTTTCCGCTGACGTTCGAGGCCAGCTCGACGTTGAACTGGTCGATGTGCGGGGTCAGTCCGGCGGCGGTGAAGGTGGCCGCATCCGTCATGGCCGTGTAGTCGGTCCCACGGGTGTCGAAGTTGATGCCGACGACCTTCAGTGACAGTCGCTTGTTCTGCTGCACCACGGTGATGTCGTCACCGACGTGGATCCCCACCGCCGAGGCCAGCTTGTCGCCGACCACGGCCTCGCCGGGCGCCGAGTACCAGCGGCCGGACAGCAGCTCCATGTTCGTCCAGGAGAAGTCGCCGCTGACCGTGTACACGGCCGGCGGTTCGCCGCCGATCGGCGCGCCGAGCATGGTCGCGCCGCTGTCGCCCCAGCCGAACGCGGCCTTCGTGCCCGGGACCTTGGCGAGCGCGTCGGCCACCTTCGCGACATCCAGATCCGCGTGGCGCGGATCGTTGGGGCCGTAGAGACCCCAAGGCTCGCCCACGTCGGCTGTGGGTATCACGATCCTCGACGCGACGTTGAAGCCCGAACTCATAAAAGTGACCTGGTACTTGCTGAACGCGGTCCCCATCCCCACCGCGAAGGTGACGCCGACCGTGCCGAGCAGCACCGCCGCACCGACCAGTACGGCCCGGGCCGGCCTGGCGAAGGGCTGGGCCAGCCCCAGCGACACGGCCCGGGGCAGCGGTAGCCGCGAGGCCAGACGCTGCACGGTCCGACCGCGCCCGGCCTTCGGGGCGCGCCCGACCACCAGGGCCTGAACCGCCGGCATCCGGCCGGCCCGCAACGCCGGGACCGAAGCCGTGACGCCGACGATCAGCAGGGTGCCCAGCGACACCACGACGCTGACCCACGACGGAATCGCGGCACTGCCCGCGCCGAGCTGCTTGCCGGCCTCGCCCAGGATCGGCATGGCCAGGAGATTGCCGAAGACCGTGCCGAGCACCACGCCGAGCGCCGCCGGGATCACGGCCTGCGCGGTGTAGGCGCGGGTCACCTGCGAAGGGGTGAAGCCCAACGACTTCAGAATCCCGATGCGCCGGACTCCCGAGGCCACCGCGCCGCTGACCACGATCGCGATGATCAGCACGGACAGGACCAACCCGAGGATTCCGAAGGCGACCAGGAACGGCACGAAGGCCTTGGCGTTGCCGGTCACCTGCTGTTCCGCGGTCAGATACGACTGTCCGTCCACGACCGCGCCGGCCGGCACGGCGGCGGCCACCGTCTGCTTGCCGGTGGCGATGTCGGCGTCGGTCCCGGCCTCGGCGAACCGGTAGAGCATCTGCTCGTCGGTTCTGGCCCCGGCAGCGGTCAGCCGCGCGAAACCGTCGGCGGTGGCGAAGCCGGTCGCACTGTTGGTCACCGAGTTGGCTAAGCCGACGACCTTGAACGACGGCTTTGCCGGCAGGGAGGAGAACACCACCGAAGAGCCGAAGCAGGCGTCGGCGTAGTTGTTCGCCGGCAGGGCGATCTCGCCCGGGCCGGTCGGCCAGCGCCCGTGGGTCAGCAGCAGCTGGTCCATCCCGGAGGTGCTGGCCAGGTCGGGCCGGGTGGTGACGGTGACCGGATGGTTGTCGTGACCGGCCCAATCGGTCACAGGGCAGTCGGTGCCGACGGCCGTGTCCAACGCGGCGGCGATCGGGTACGGCCCGGCCGCCTCGGTGACACCGGCGGCGTGCGCGGTGGCGGCGGTCTGCGCGGCCGTGACCTTCGAACCGTCGAACTGGACCGCCAGGTGCGCTCCGTTCCGGGTGTCGAAAGCGTGATCGAACGGGGCCTGCACGGCGGTCAGCAGGCCGAGGGAGAGCACTGACGACATCACAGCGGTGCACGTCGTCACGACCATGACGAGGGACTGGACCCGACGCCGGCCCACGCCGGACCGTACGACCTTGCCGAGCGCGCTCACCGGCTCACCGCCGGCAGCACGCGGGCCATGACGTGGAATCCGGCCTCGAAGGGGCGCCAGGGCATCGGCGGCTTGCGCAGCGTCATCCGACCGCTCCCGCCGGACGGGTCGGCCGCGGGTGGGCGGCCGGGCCGGCACCGCTGCCGCCGTTGACGACGTCCCGCACGACCGCACCGTCCACCAACTCGACGGTGCGGTGCGCGGTGGTGGCGGCCAGCTGGATGTCGTGGGTCACCAGCAGGATGGTCTGGCCCTCGGCGTTCAGGTCCAGCAGCAGCCGGCGCACGTCCTCGACCGAGCTCGAGTCCAGCGCGCCGGTCGGCTCGTCGGCCAGCAGCACCGCCGGCCTGTTCATCAGGGCCCTGGCCACCGCCACCCGCTGCCGCTGGCCACCGGACAGCCGCTGCGGATAGGCCCCGGCATGCCGCTCGATCCCCAGCGAGCCGAGCAGCTCGACGGCCCGGCGCTTCGCCTCACCCCTGCCCATCCCGGCCAGCTGCGCCGGAACCATGACGTTGTCCAGCACGGTCAGATCGTCGAGCAGATTGAAGAACTGGAAGACCATGCCGATCGAGGCCCGGCGGAACTTCGCCGATCCGGCCTCACCGAGCTGATCGACGCGCGTGCCGTCGACAGTGACACTGCCGCTGGAGGGCTTGTCCAAACCGGCGATCAGGTTCAGCAGCGTGGACTTCCCGCTGCCGGAATGGCCCAGGATCGCCACGCAATCACCGGACGCCACGGACAAGTTCACACCGGTCAGCACGGGCGGGCCGTCATCGTATTTCTTCGTCGCCTCGCGGACGTCGATCATCGGCGTATTCGTCATGTCCACGAACCTACGAACAGGGCGTGATCCGCCGCGTCGGCCGGCGGATGTCACCGTTCCCCGGGCCGTCGCCCCGGGGGTGTACCCCGCGTACATCCCCGGGGCGACGCGCGGAGCCGACGCCGCTGAATACGATCTCCGCATGGAAGAGCACCTCCAGCGTCTCCCGACATCGAAGCGCGTGACCTGGCTGAGGTCACAGGCCGTGGTGTCGGCCACCGCCTGCTTCTACGCGCTGATGCTCTGCTTCACGATGCCGATCCCTGAGGCCAGGCACTTCGACAGCCCGTTCTGGTTTCCCGGCCTCGGGCCCTTCCAGACCGCCGGTCTGTGCGTCGTGCTCGCCCTTCCGGTTCTGCTGGTGCACCGTCTGCCGACGGCAGTCTTCGCGACGGTTCTGGGCGAAGCAGCCCTCGGCGACATCTTTGGCGCGCGACCCTTGATCGTGTTCGTCCTGCTCATCGCCTTGGGCGGGTATCTCGCCGTCCGGCGGCCGAAGGCTGCCGCCGTCGGCTCCGTCGCGGCCGTCGCGACCGCGTTCGTCAACTTCACCCACGTCAACCCCGAGGGCTCCGTCCGCGACGCGGCCCTGTGGGCCGGGCAGTACGCGTCGTGGCTCGCGGTCGCCTGGGCGATCGGGGGCGTGTACCGCAAACGCCGCGAATACCTCGAAGCCCTGCACGAGCAGAGGGCGGCCCGCGCCGTCGTCACCGAGCGGCTGCGGATCGCCCGCGAACTGCACGACAGCGTCGCGCACAGCATCGGCATCATCACCGTGTTGTCGGGAGCGGCGGCGCGGGTCGTGGACACCAAGCCCGAGCAGACGCGGCAGGCGCTGACCGGCATCGAGACCACCAGCCGCCAGACGCTGCTCGAACTGCAGCGCATGCTCGGGGCACTGCGCCGCGCCGAGCCGGACGCCGCCATGCCGCAGGCCGCTCCGCTGGCGCCGGCCGGCAGCCTGGCCGACGTCCCGGGGCTCGCCGAACGCACGGCCGACGCCGGGGTGCGGGTCCACGTGGACTGGCGGGGCGAGCGCCGTCCGCTGGCGCCGGAGATCGAACTGTCGGCGTTCCGGATCATCCAGGAGTCGCTGACGAACGTGGTGCGGCATTCCGGTGCGCGGACGTGCCGGGTCGCGGTGGGTTACGAGCCGGAGGGAGTGACGATCGAGGTGGTGGACGACGGGGGTGACGGTCCCGGCGGGCCCGGCCGCCCCAGGCACTCGGCGGCGCCCGGCGGAAGCGGCTTCGGCCTGCTCGGCATGCGCGAGCGGGTGTCGCTGCTGTCCGGCCAGTTCAGCGCCGACCGGCGGCCGGAGGGCGGATTCCGGGTGACGGCGAGGCTCCCGGCATGAGCGTGCGGGTACTGCTGGTCGACGACCAGCCGCTGATGCTGGTCGGGCTCGGGATCCTGATCGGCGGCACCGCCGACCTGGAGGTGGTCGGCGAGGCCGGCGACGGCCACGAGGCGGTGCGCCTGGTGCGCGAACTGCGGCCGGACGTCGTGGTGATGGACATCCGGATGCCGGGCATGGACGGGATCGAGGCGACCCGGCGGGCGACCGCCGAGCCGGACCCGCCCAAGGTACTGGTGCTCACGACCTTCGACGACGACGAGTACGTCTACGGTGCCCTGCGCGCCGGCGCCAGCGGATTCCTGCTCAAGAGCATGGCCCTGGACGCGATCCTGGACGCGATCCGCGTGGTGGCGGCCGGCGACGCGTTGATCGCGCCGAGCGTCACCCGACGGCTGATCGCCGACTTCGCCGGAACCTCCGCCACCCCCGCGGCCCCCGCACCCCCGGCACCCCCCGTACCGGACACCGAGCCCGACGCGGGCTCGCGCCTCCTCGCGGAGATCACCGACCGGGAGCGCGAGGTGCTGGCACTGGTCGGACAGGGGCTGTCGAACGGTGAGATAGCCGAGCGGTTGGTGATCAGCGCGGCGACGGCGAAGACCCATGTCGCGCGCCTGTTCGCCAAGCTCGAGGCCCGGGACCGCGTCCACCTGGCGATCATCGCCTACGAGAACGGACTCACGCCGGGTAGACGGTAGGGCGGGGTGAGACGAACGATCGCCGACCACGAGTTCGCCGCGTTCGCCGGATGCGCGAGCTCACCCGCCCGGCCGCGGCGGGATGCCCATGCTTGTGGCTTCTTCTCGGGTTCTCCGGTTCTCCGGCGCGCTCCGGGCCTGCCCGGAGCGCGCCGGAACGTTTCTGCTGGCCCCGCACCCGCACCCCGCACCTCTCCACTCCTCCCACAACCCCCTACCCCATTCCCTGCCCCACGTGGTTGGTGGGAGGAGGAGAGTGCGGCGGGTCGGACGGGTCACGCGGGCGGGGCTCGCGGGACGGCCGGGGTCTGCCCAGGGCTGGTGGGGGTGGAGCGGGTGGCAGGGGTGGAGCGGGTGGCGGGGACGGCGGGCCCGTCCCCGCCACCCCCACTGATCCGGCCGACCCCG
Source organism: Kitasatospora sp. NPDC002543 (assembly GCF_053594915.1). Lineage (NCBI taxonomy): Bacteria > Bacillati > Actinomycetota > Actinomycetes > Kitasatosporales > Streptomycetaceae > Kitasatospora > Kitasatospora sp. NPDC002543. The sequence goes on from NZ_JBSFWR010000017.1 coordinate 27,772, forward strand.
CTGGTCCCCCGATGGGCCCGCGCGTGGTGGGCGGCACGGGTGGGCTGGGCGTGGACGGCCGCGCCGAGGGTGGCCGGGGAGTCACCCGTCACCGCGATGTCCCCCTCCCGGTCGGTGCGCAGGACGGTGGCGCCGAGTGCGCGCAGGTGGTCGACCGTCCTCGGGGACGGGTGGCCGTACGAGTTGCCCTCGCCGCAGGAGATCAGGGCCAGTCGGGGCCGCAGCACGGCCGCCAGATCCCAGTCCTGATGGGCCGATCCGTGGTGCGCCACCTTCACGACGTCGGCCTTCCCCACCCGGCCCAGCAGCGCCGACTGGGCCTGCGGTTCGAGATCTCCGAGCAGTGCCATCCGTAGTCCTCCTGTCAGTGTCACCATCAGTGCGACGCTCGCGTTGTTCGGGCCCGGCGCCTCCGCGGCCGCGCCGGGGACGGGCCAGACCACCTCCCAGGCCAACTCCCGGCCGGCTGACCGCCGTTCGCCCTGGCCGACTCTCGTCAGCGGGTGCCCGACGCCTGCGGCCCAACCCGCCACCCGGGCCGCCTCGCCCGGTGGGTCGTCCAGCGTGGTTCCCTGGACCGCTCCGACCCTGCGCCCCCTCAGCACCCCCGGCACGCCCTCGACGTGGTCGGCGTGGAAGTGCGTCAGCAGCAGTAAGGGGACCTTCGTGACGCCGAGGTCGCGCAGGCACCTGTCCGCGGCGTTCGGGTCCGGCCCGGCGTCGATCACCACCGCGCTGTCCGGCTCCCCCGTCGCCAGGGCCAGCATGTCTCCCTGCCCGACGTCACACATCACCAGTCGCCACCCCGGTGGTGGCCAGCCGGTGGCGACCCGGGCGAGCTGCGGCGGGCGCAGCAGCACGGCCAGCAGGACCGCCGTCAGCGCCCCCGTCACCAGGGCCCGCACCCAGCGCCGCCCGGCGCGCCCCGGTACCGAAGCGCGCGGCACCGGAGCACATGGCGTCGGAGTACGTGGCACCGGAGCACGCAGTACCGAACCGCCTGGCTGCGAACCACCCGCCGCCGGCCGTCGGGGCAACAGCAGCGGTGCCGCCCAGCAAGCCGCCAGGACCCCCAGGGCGACCGTCGCCGTCCCGAACCACCCGCCCGGCCAACCTAGTTGACCTCCCGGCACCTCGGCACCGCGACGCGCCAGCAGGGCGAGCCAGCCGACCGGCACCCCGGCCGGTTCCGCGAGCAGGCCGGCCAGGGCCGGAAGGAACGGGTGCAGGACGAGCACCCCGAAGCCGAGCAAAGTCGCCGGGGCCACGGCCGGCTCGGCCAGCAGGTTGCAGGGGATGCCGACCAGGCTGACGTGCCCGGACAGCACCACCGTCACAGGCGCGCACAGCGCCTGGGCGGCCGCCGCTGCCGCGAGCGCGCCCGCCAGGTGGTGCGGCCAGCGGCGGGCCCGCAGGGCCTCCGCCCAGTGCGGGCCGAGGACGAGCAGTCCGGTGGTGGCGAGCACCGACAGCAGGAAGCCGAACGAGCGCGCCAGGAACGGATCGAGCAGGACCAGCACCAGGACGGCCCCGGCGAGCGCGGGCACCGCCCGGCGGGGCCGGCCGGTGGCCAGGGCCAGTATGCCGATCAGCCCTGTACCGGCCGCCCGCAGCACGCTGGGCTCGGGCCTGCAGACGGTGACGAAGGCCAGTGTCAGCGCGGTGCCGAGCAGCGCGCCGGTCCGCAGCGACAGCCCGAGCGCCGCGGCCAGCCCGCGCCGTTCCGGGGTGCCGGCCTGCCCGGGCGCGCCCAGCAGCGCACCGAGGACGATCGCCAGGTTGGCCCCGCTGACCGCCACCAGGTGGACCAGGTCGGTGGCCCGGAAGGCGTCGTCGAGGTCGTCGGGCATCCGCGAGGTGTCACCGACGACCAGCCCGGGGAGCAGTCCGCGCACGTCCGGGGACAGGCCGTCGGTGGCCGTGCGCAGGCCTTCGCGCAGCCGGCCGGCGATGCGCTGCGGCAGGCTCGGCGGCGTCAGCTGCCGGGGCTCCCCGTGCACGACCAGCAACGCGGCGGACTCCTCGCCGTGCCCCTCCCCCTCCGGCCGCACCTCGGCCTCCACGGCCAACCGCTGGGACGGGAGCACCCGTTGCCAGGGCTCGCCGTCCGCCCCTCGGGCCAGGACGGTCACCGGCGTGCGGGTGCGGACGCTCCGTCCGCCCGGGAGCACGGTGACGCGGTCGGCCACCGCGTCCACGGTGAGGAGGGTCTGCCCGCCGACGGTGCCGCCCCGGGAGGTGTGGGTCTTCGGGTCCCCCGCGACGGTCAGCTCCACTTCCACCACCGGGGAGGGCGTGCCCGGCGCGCGCGGCCCGGCGGCCGCGGACGCCCGGGCGAGCTCCGGCAGCGGCCCCCGGTGGAGGTCGGCGGTGTGCAGTGGGGTGGCGATCGCGGCGGCCGCGGCGGTGAGCAGGACGGCCGCCAGCGTCGCCGCAGGACCGTGCCGGCGCGGAACCCCCGGCCTGGCGAGCAGCAGGACGGCCACGACCACGGCGATGCCCGCCGCGGCGAGGAGGGGAGTCTCGTACCCCGGCTCCAGCCGCAGGAGCGCCGCCGTGACAGCCCAGGCCGAGACGGCGGGCAGCAACAGCCGGAAGTCGGCGCCCGGGGACCGGGGCGCGGCGCCCGGACCGACCCGTGCGGTGACGGCGGCCATGGCGGTACCTCCTTTCGGAAGCGGGAAGGCGGACGGGGACCACAGCGGCGGAGGTGTCAGAGGGTGAGCAGCGGCCGGAGCTCCGCGTACGTCCGGGCGCCGATGCCGCTGACCTGGCGGAGCTGGTCGAGGGAGCGGAAGGACCCGTGCGAGGCCCGGTAGGCGAGGATGCGCTGGGCGAGGGTGGGACCGACCCCCGGGAGGGTGTCGAGCTGTTCGAGCGTGGCGCGGTTGAGGCTGACGGGTGCCCGGGGCGCGGCGGGGCCAGGAGGCCCGTTCCCGTTGCCGTTCCCGATGGCCGGAGCGGGAGCGGGCACCTGCTCACCGACCAGGATCTGCTCACCGTCCGTCAGGACGCGGGCCAGGTTGAGGCTCCTGGTGTCCGTCTCCGGCAGTGGGCCGCCCGCAGCCCGCAGGGCGTCGGCCACCCGGGAGCCGCCGGGCAGGGTGTGCAGGCCGGGGAGGTGGACCCGTCCGCCGATGTCCACCACGACGGCGGCGCCGGTACCGGCGACGGCCTCGGAAGCGGAGGTACCGGAGGCACCGGAGGCACCGGGCGAACCGGGGGCACCGGAGGAGACCGAGGCGAGCGGAGCGGAGGGGTCAGCCCCCGAAGGTGCCGCGACCGCGGCCAGCGCGGGCACCGCGACCGTCTCCGGGCGGGCCAGCCAGAAGTGCTGGACGGCGTAGCCGACGGCGAACAGCAGCAGGATGGCCAAGCCGGCCACCGCCCGCCGGTCGAGGGCCAGCGCCGAAGCGAGCGGGGGGAGGGAGGAGGACCGCGGACGAGCCCCGGTCCCCGACGGATCTGCAACCGCGCCCGGATCCACCGCACCGCCCGCCTCCGGGGACGACGGCACGGCGCCGCCCGTCGGCGGCCCAGCCCCGGCCCCTGCCCCAGCCCCAGCCCCAGCCGCTGCCCCTGCCGCCCGGCGCGACTCCAGCGCGGCTGGAGGCGTCCCCGAGGAGCCCTCGGTGGGGCTCTCGAGCGGGTCGTGTTCCGGTTCGTCGGCCGGTGGAAGCAGCGCCGCCATCCGCAGCCGCGCCGTCTCGTCGATCGCATGGCGCTTCGCCGCGCCCAGGCCCATGGTCGTCATGCCGAGGACGGTAGGAGTCCGCCGGCGAGCGTGCGGAAATCAACGAAACCCTGTGGATAACCAGGGGGTTGTGGATAGAAGTGTCACTCGCACGAGTGGGATGTGGAGCTTTGGATTGACATTCGGCCCACCCGAGCCCAGCCGCCCGACATCGCCCCGGGCGCAGCCGCCCGCCCTCAGCGCGGCGCGACCACCACCGCCAGCAGCCCCGGCCCGACGTGCGCGCCGATCACCGCCCCCACCTCTCCCACGTACAGCTCCCGCAGCCCCGGTACCCGGGCCCGCAGCCGCTCCGCGAGCGGTTCGGCCCGTTCCTCGGCCGCCAGGTGGTGCACGGTGATGTCGACCTCCCGCTCCCCCGACCGCTCGACCGCGATCTCCTCCAGTCGCGCGATCGCCCGCGACGCCGTCCGTACCTTCTCCAGCGGCTCGATCCGTCCGCCGTCCAGGTGCAGCAGCGGCTTGACCGCCAGGGCCGAGCCGAGCAGGGCCCGCGCCGCTCCGATCCGGCCGCCCCGGCGCAGGTGTTCCAGGGTGTCGACGTAGAAGAACCCGCTGGTCCCGGCCGCCCGCGCGGAGGCCGCCTCGGCCGCCTCCGTCAGGCCCTGCCCGGCCGCGATCGCCTCGGCCGCCGCCAGCACCCCGTACCCGAGCGCCATCCCGACCAGCCGGCTGTCCACCACCCGCACCGGTACGGGCGCCTCGGCGGCGGCGAGCCGGGCGGCCTCGACGGTGCCGGACAGCTCGCCGGAGATGTGCACCGAGACGATGCCCTCCGCCCCGGCCTCGGCGGCCGCCCGGTAGGCGGCGGCGAAGGTCTCCGGGTTCGGCCGGGAAGTGGTCACCCGCTGCTTTCCGCGCAGCGCCTCGGCGACGTCCTTCGGGGAGATCTCGACGCCCTCGCTCAGCACGGAGTCACCGACCGCGACGCTCAGCGGGACGACCGTGATCCCGTGCCGGTCGAGGGTCTCCTGCGGCAGATAGGCCGTGGAATCGGTGACAAGCGCGAGGTCGGAGGGCATGAGCCGGAGGTTACTCCCCGCCGGTCCGGGACGACAGCGCCCGGTGTGGTCACCGGGCGGAGGTCTCGCGGCGGGCCGCCGGCTCAGCCCGCCGAGGGCCCCGTCGACGGCCCGGCCGAGGGCTTACGAAGCCGCTGTGCCAGCTTGGCCAGCGGATCGGCGAGCCCGAGCAGTTCCTCCGCGCTCGGGCGCCCCTTCCCGTCGGTCAGCCCGGCCCGGACCGCTCCCCCGGCCTTCCCGGCCGCCCGCGCGGAACCGGTGGAACCAGCCGAACCGACCGAACCGACCGAACCGACCGAACCAGCCGAACCCGAAGCAGCCGGCCCACCCGAGGCCCCCGAAGCACCGGAGCCGCCCGAGGAGGCGTCGGAAGTACCCGAAGCGGCACCCCCCGCGACATCCCAGTGCCGCAGCGCCCCCGCCTCGCTCTCGCACTCCTGGCTCAGCCGGCTCAGCTCGTCGTCCGCGAAGCGGTGCATCCGGTCCTGCGCCGCCCAGCGCATCGTCTCCGCGGAGTGGGTGATCCGCTCCGCCCGCTCGCGCAGCTCCGGCAGCTTGGCGGCGATCCGCGCGGTGTCCGGCTCCCGTTCCAGCATCCGCAGTTCGCCGTCGAGCTCGGCGGCGTGCGCGTCGAGCCGTCCGAGCAGGGCGAGTGCCTCGCCGAGCTGGCCGTCCTGCGCGAGCCCGCTCTCCAGCACCTGCCGGGTGCCGTCGAGCGAGGTCCGCAGGCCGAGCCGGACGTTGGCGATCTGCGCGGGCGGGCCGACCTTGGTGTACGTCTTGGCCTTGAGGGCGGCGGTCTCCACGGCGCGACGGGCGCCGGCCTCGTGCTTCTCGATCTTGGCGCCGACGGCCTTGGCGGCCTTCACCGTGCCGACCACGGCCAGGACCATCACCGCGACCCCGAAGAGCAGGACCAGGCCGATCATCACGCCGAACACGTCCATCGCGCGCCACCTTCCGCCGTCGTTTCCGGCCCTCACCGGGCCCAACGCGGGCCGCATCGCCGAGGGTTCCACGGTAGCCGCCGGAAGCCGCCCGGGGGCAGCCCGCGCGGCCTCCGCGAACGGAGATCAGGGTCAGATCCGGGATCTCCCCGAGGGTCCCGCGAGGGTCCCGGGCCACCCCGGACACCGCCCGCGGGACCACCCCGGACACCGCCCGCGAGGCCGCCCCGGACACCGCCCGCGGAGGCCCGGGAACTCCCCGCACCGAACCCGCGCAGCAGCAAGACGGCGCCGGGCGGGCGCCCCGGAGGACACCCGCCCGATCACTTCGCCGGAACTCCCGCGCTCACTCCCCCACCAGCGGGAGCGACAGCGGGAGCACAAGCAACGACAGCCGCACTCAGCCGGTGACGATGTTCACCAGCTTCGGAGCCCGCGCGATCACCTTCCGCACCTCGGCCCCGCCGATCGCCGCGACGACCACCGGCTCCGCCAGCGCCAGCGCCTCCAGCTCGGCGTCCGAGATGCCCGGCGCGACCTCCAGCCGCGCCTTGACCTTGCCCTTGATCTGGACCACGCAGGTCACCGTCTCGTCCACCACGTACGCCGGGTCGGCGACCGGGTAGTCGGTGTGCGCCAGCGAGTCGCCGTGGCCCAGGCGGCGCCACAGCTCCTCGGCGATGTGCGGGGCCAGCGGCGCGACCATCAGCACCAGCTGCTCGGCCACGGTCCGCGGCGTGGAGCCGCGCTTGACCAGGTAGTTGTTCAGCTCGATGGCCTTGGCGACGGCCGTGTTGAAGCGCAGTCCGGCCATGTCGCCGCGGATGCCGTCGATCGCCTTGTGCAGGGCGCGCAGCGTCGCCTCGTCCGGCTCCTCGTCGGTGACGACCAGCTCGCCGGTGGTCTCCGAGACGATGTTGCGCCACAGGCGCTGCAGGAAGCGGTACGAGCCGACGACGGCGCGGGTGTCCCACGGGCGGGAGACGTCCAGCGGGCCCATCGACATCTCGTACAGGCGCAGGGTGTCGGCGCCGTACTCGTCGGCGATGTCGTCCGGCGCGACGGCGTTCTTCAGGGACTTGCCCATCTTCCCGGCCTCGCGCTTGACCGGCTCGCCCTGCCAGAAGTACTGGCCGTCGCGCTCCTCGACCTCGGCGGCGGGCACCGGGAAGCCGCGCTCGTCGCGGTAGACGTCGGCGGTGATCATGCCCTGGTTGAACAGCTTGTGGAACGGCTCGACGGACGAGACGTGGCCCAGGTCGTGCAGCACCTTGTGCCAGAAGCGCGCGTACAGCAGGTGCAGGACGGCGTGCTCAGCGCCGCCGACGTACAGGTCGGCGCCACCGGCAGGCTTGGTCTCCGTCGGGCCCAGCCAGTACTTCTCGTTGGCCGGGTCGACGACCGCCGCGGAGTTCGCCGGGTCGACGTAGCGCAGCTCGTACCAGCAGGAGCCGGCCCAGTTGGGCATGGTGTTGGTCTCGCGGCGGTACTTGCGGACGCCGTCGCCCAGGTCCAGTTCGACGTTGACCCAGGCCTCGTTGCGCGACAGCGGGGTCTCCGGCGAGGAGGCGGCGTCGTACGCGTCGAAGGTGCGCGGCGAGTAGTCGTCGACCTCGGGGACCTCGACCGGCAGCATCGACTCGGGCAGCGCGTGCATGACGCCGTCCTCGTCGTAGACGATCGGGAAGGGCTCGCCCCAGTACCGCTGGCGGCTGAACAGCCAGTCGCGCAGGCGGTAGTTGACGGTGCCCTCGCCGATGCCGCGCTCGGCCAGCCAGGCGGTGACGGCGGCCTTGGCGTCGACGACGCTCAGCCCGTTCAGCGACAGGTCGCCTTCGGAGCGGGCGGAGTCGACGATGACGGAGTCGTAGGTGCCGAACGCGTCGTCCCACTCGGCCGGGTCGGTGCCGCGGCCGTCCGTGGGCTGGACGACGCAGCGCATCGGCAGCGCGAAGGCGCGGGCGAACGCGAAGTCGCGGTGGTCGTGGGCGGGGACGGCCATGATGGCGCCGGTGCCGTAGCCCATCAGCACGTAGTCGGCGATGAACACCGGCACGGACTCGCCGCTGACCGGGTTGACGGCGTAGGCGCCGGTGAAGACACCGGTCTTGACCTTGGCCTCGACCTGCCGCTCGACGTCCGACTTGGCGGCGGCCGCGGCCCGGTAGGCGGCGACGGCCTCGGCGGGGGTCGCGGCGCCGCCGGTCCACTCGGCGGGCACGCCCTCGGGCCAGACGGCGGGGACGATCGAGTCGACCAGGTCGTGCTCGGGGGCCAGCACCATGTAGGTGGCACCGAACAGGGTGTCGGGCCGGGTGGTGAAGACGGTGATCTTCCGGTCGCCGGGGGCCGCGAAGTCGACCCGGGCGCCCTCGGAGCGCCCGATCCAGTTGCGCTGCTGCAGCTTGATGGCCTCGGGCCAGTCCAGCAGGTCCAGGTCCTCGATCAGCCGGTCCGAGTACGCGGTGATGCGCATCATCCACTGGCGCAGGTTGGACTTGAACACCGGGAAGTTGCCGCGCTCGGAGCGGCCGTCCGCGGTGACCTCCTCGTTGGCCAGCACGGTGCCCAGGCCCGGGCACCAGTTGACCGGCACCTCCTTGGAGTAGGCCAGGCGGTACTCGCCCAGCACCTCGTCGCGCTCGGCGACGGACAGCTCGGCCCAGGCGCGCCCGCCCGGGACCTCACGCGTGCCGGACTCGAACTCGGCGACCAGCTCGGTGATCGGTCGGGCCTTGCGGGCGTCCGCGTCGTACCAGGAGTTGAAGATCTGCAGGAAGATCCACTGGGTCCAGCGGTAGTAGTCCGGGTCGATCGTGGAGATCGAGCGGCGCGGGTCGTGTCCCAGGCCCAGCCGGCGCAGCTGCTGGCGCATGTTGGCGATGTTGGCCTCGGTGGAGACCCGCGGGTGGGTGCCGGTCTGCACCGCGTACTGCTCGGCGGGCAGGCCGAAGGCGTCGTAGCCCAGCGTGTGCAGCACGTTGTGGCCGGTCATCCGCTGGTAGCGGGCGAAGACGTCGGTGGCGATGTAGCCCAGCGGGTGGCCGACGTGCAGGCCCGCGCCCGAGGGGTACGGGAACATGTCCATGATGAAGCTGTGCGGCTTCGCGGCGACGTCGCCGGCCGCCGGGTCGGCCAGCGCACCGGTGGGGTTGGGGGCGTGGAAGGTGCCCTCCTTCTCCCAGATGTCCTGCCAGCGGGACTCGATCTCGGCCGCCAGCGCGGCGCTGTACCGGAACGGCTCGGTCACGGTCTCGGCCGCGCCGGACGCAGGGGTCGTCTCGCTCATGGTCCTTCAAGCTCCATCGATGTCGGTTGGCGAACCGCGCAGGCGGCCGGCCCGTGGACCCCGCCCGGGACGGGGTCGGGGGCGGAAAACAAAAAATCCCCTCGCAGGAGGGGACGCCACGCCGACTCCGGCACCGCCCGAGGGCTCAGCCGGTCCTGGTCAGCGCGGCCGGCTAAGGAGCAGGCGCACGGTTCGCATGGGCTCAGGGTACCGCAAGCGGGTCGGCGGGCTGCGGGGTGCACCGCCACCCGCTCCACCGCACCGCACCGCCGCCCACCGCACCGCACCGCGCCGCCACCCGCCCTACCGCGCCGCCGCCCGCCCCACCGCGTCGAACTCCCGCAGCGCCTTCGCCAGCCGCTCCGACTGCATCCCCGCCGCGAGCGAGCGCGCCAGCGAGGCGGTGCGGGCCGCCTCCCGCTGGTCGCCGAGCCTGCGGTGGGCCTCGGCGAGGCGCACCATCAGCAGCGCCTTGGAACGGGCCCGCCCCGGCCCGAGCCCGGCCACGGCCTCGGCGAGCAGCACCTTGGCCAGCCGGTGCTGGCCGAGCGCCAGCCGTCCCTCTCCCACCATCCCGGCGAGCCCGGCCCGGGTCTCCTCGGCGCCGGGCAGACCGTCCAGCTCGGCGAAGGCCCGGGCGGCGGCGGCCTCGGCCCGCTCGGCCTCGCCCCGGCGGCCGTACGCGCGGGCGAGCCGGCCGTACTGGCGGGCCCGGGTCGTGGGGCTGAGCGCGGCGCCGTGGGTGTCCAGGGCGGTCACGAGCGCGGAGACGGCGTCCAGCCCGCGCCCGCCGGTGCCCTGGGTGGCGAGCACGACCAGCGCGCCGAGCACCGCGACCCCGAGGCGGGGGTCGCCGCTGACGTGGGCGGCCCGCAGCGCGGCGACGAAGGCGCGCTGCGCGGCCGCGTCGTGGCCGAGGTCGTACCCGGCCCAGCCGGCCAGCCGGGCGAGTCTGCTGGCGGTGCCGTAGAGCTCGCGGCCGAGCCGTTCGTCGTACGCGCCGAGTTCCAGCAGCTTGGCCAGCATGGCGAGTTCGGCCCGGACGGGGCCGAGGACGAGGCCGCCGCCGCAGGCCCGTTCGAGCTTCTGCTTGCTGCGGTAGGACAGGCCGAGTTCGCCGGCCAGCCCCGGTTCGACGCGCAGCGCGCCCTCGCCGCCGCCGACCGGCGGTGGCGGCGAGTCGAGGCGGGCGGCGGCCTGGTCGAGGTCGGCGCCGCGGAACAGGTCGGTGAGGCGCACCGGTCCGGCGTCGGTGGCGGCCTCGCGCAGCGCGGTCTGGGCGGTGTCGGCGGTCCACGGGTCGGTGAGCAGCCGGGGCGAGAGGATCTTGGCGCCGCGGTGGCCACCCATCCGGCCCCAGAGCTGCTCGTAGGTGACGGCGATGCCGAGGGTGCGGCTGAGCACCTCGCAGACCGCCTGGTCGTGGGGGCTGCGCGGCACCATGCCGCGATCGCGCCACTTGTACGGGGCGGTGGAGCTGATGGCGAGGCCCGGCGGCAGGGCGAGGCTCACCTCGCGGGCGAGCCGTTCCGGACTCCAGCCGAGCTGGTGGAGTATCCGGGCCAGTTCCTCGTTCCGCCTTCGCTCCAGATCGGCCATGGCACGACGGTAGCGGGATTCCGGGCGCTCCGACCGGTGGCGCGGGCAGAACGGCGAAGAGCCGCCTCCCGTTTCCGGGAGGCGGCTCTCGACTGCTGTGGAGCTATGGGGAATTGAACCCCAGACCTCTTGCATGCCATGCAAGCGCTCTACCAACTGAGCTATAGCCCCTTGACCTGCGATGTCACCGTGGTTCCCGGTTGTTTCCGGCCGTTTCCCTCGGCGACATCGACTACTTTACACGGTCCTGGGCGTGCTCCTGAAATCCGTTTCCCGAGGTCCGCACCACGCGCCCCGCGCGCCCCTCCTCCCCGCGCCCCGGGAGTGCACCACCCGCCCGGGGCGCACCTCTACCGACCGCGCGCTCCACCACCTCACAACCCGCCACCCCACAGCCCTCCACCACGCACCGCACCTCACCTCACCGCTCCGCACCGCTACCGCACCGTCCGCCGCCCGCGCGCCGCGAAGCCCGCCGCGGCCAGCGCCGCCGCGGCGGCGACCAGCAGGGTGGTCCGCAGCGCCGCCCCCGACTCGGCGGCCGGCGCCGGCAGGTCGACCCGCCCCAGGAACACCGAGCCCAGCACCGCGACGCCGATCACCTGGCCGAACTGGATGACCGTCACCATCACGCCGCTGGCGTCGGCCGCGTCCTCGGGCGCCACCCCCGCGAGCGCCCGGGCGAACAGCGGCGCGTACGCGCAGCCGGCGGCCATCCCGAGCGCGGTCGTCTCCAGCAGCGGCCCGGCGCCGATCCCCGCCCCGCCGCCGAGCAGCAGCCCGAGCAGCAGGTAGCCGCCGCCGAGCAGCACTCCGGCGAACACCGGCAGGGCCCGGTGCAGCCGCTGGGGCAACCGGTGCCAGAGCAGACTGGACAGGCCGAAGCCGGCGGCGAAGGGCGCCGAGCAGAGTCCGGCCCTCAGCGCGGTGTGGCCGAGCGCGGCCTGCTGGTGCAGGGCGAAGGCGAAGGTGAAGCCCGCGAACGCCGCCATGACCGCGAACAGTCCGGCGGCCGCGGGGCGCAGCCCGGGGGCGCGCAGCACCCGCCCGGAGATCAGCGGCTGTCCGCCGCGCCGGGCGATCCGGCGCTCGACGGCCACGAACAGGCCGAGCAGCAGTGCGCCGGCCACGATCATCGCCCAGCCCCAGCCGGGCCAACCCAGCTCGTGGCCGAGGACGAGCGGGACCACCAGCAGGCCGAGGGCCGCGCCGAGCACCACCAGGCCGGGCAGGTCGAAGCCGCGGGAGGCGTCGCCGGGCAGCCGGGGCAGCAGCCGGGCGCCCGCCGCGAGCAGCAGCAGGCCGATCGGCACGTTGACCAGGAACACCGGCCGCCAGCCGCTGCCGAACAGGTCGGCGCTGACCAGGATGCCGCCGAGCACCTGGCCGAACGCCATGCCGCCGGCCAGCACCGCCGCGTGGAGGCCGAGCGCCCGGGTGCGGGCGGCGCCGGTGAAGGTGCGCTGGAGCAGGCTCATCACCTGGGGCACCATCAGGGCCGAGCCGGCGCCCTGGAGCAGCCGGAAGGCGATCAGCCAGCCGGTGGCCGGGGCGAGGCCGCAGGCCAGCGAGGCGGCGGTGAAGACGGCCAGGCCGAGCCGGAAGATCCGGCTGTAGCCGTAGCGGCCGCCGAGCCGGGCTCCGGTGATGAGCAGCACCGCGTAGGCGATGGTGTAGCCGGCGATGACCAGCTGGAGGGCGGCGCCGGAGGCGCCGAGGTCGGTTCGGATGGTGGGGACCGCGACATTGACGATGGAGACGTCGAGCATGGCCATGAACTGCCCGCACAGGACGAGCGCGAGGAGCAGCCCGGGCCGTACCGCCGGGGCCTCGGTGGTGCCTCCGGCCACGCGGGGCCGGCTCTGAAGGTCCGTCATGGCCGTCAGCCTGGGGCGGCGCCGGTACTGGTGGTTAGAGCCTGCCGATCCTGGTACCGGCAGCACCTGTTCCGGCCGGGCGGGCTGCGGCACGATGGGGCCATGACCGTCCTGGAGGAACTTCCCGCCACGGCCGGCGGGCGAGACCGCCGGCGCACCGAGCTGGCCCGTTTCCTGAGGGCCTGCCGGGCGCGGGTCACCCCCGAGGACGTCGGGCTGCCGCCGGGGCTGCGCCGCCGGACGCCGGGTCTGCGGCGCGAGGAGGTCGCGCAGCTCGCCGGGGTCGGGGTGACCTGGTACACGTGGCTGGAGCAGGGGCGGCCGATCAACGCGAGCGAGCAGGTGCTGCTGGCGGTGGCCCGGGCGCTGCGGCTGGACGGCACCGAGCACGAGCACCTGTTCCGGCTGGCCGGGGTGGCCTCCTCGGCGCGGGTGCTGCCGGCGGCGCCGGAGCTGTCGCCGTCGATCCGGGTGATCCTGGACGCGCTGGCCCCGCTGCCGGCCGCGGTCTCCAACACCCGGTTCGACGTGCTGGGCTTCAACGGCCCGTACCGCGCGATGTTCGGCACCGACCGGTTGCGCCCGTCCCGCGGGGCGGTGTTCAACAGCCTCTGGTGCATGCTGACCTCCCCGCCGTGCTGCAACCCGTGCGAGAACCGGGAGGAGACCCTGCCGCGGATGGTGGCGGTGCTGCGCTCGGCGTACGGCAAGCACGTGGGCGAGCCGGCCTGGGAGGGGCACGTGCAGCGGATGTCGGCGGGCAGCGCGCTGTTCCGGGAGCTGTGGGCCCGCCAGGAGGTCGCGCCGCCGGAGCCGTGGCTGCGGGTGTTCCGTCACCCGGAGGTCGGGGTGCTGAGGCTGAACGCCACCTACCTGACGATGCCGGGCGTGCCGGAGTGCTACATCGTGGTCTACGTGCCGGCCGAGCCGGAGGACCGGGAGCGGGTCGAGCGGCTCGCCGCGCTGCCGCCGGGCGGCCGGGACCACGTCTGCGAGACCTGAGGCCCCTCGGGCCCCGAGCCGCCGCACGCCACAAACCACAAACCACACGACCGGAAGGCCGGAAGACCGGAAGGCCGCAGGCGGGCCCGAAACGCCGGAAGGCCGCCACCCAGTGGGTGACGGCCTTCCGAACTGCTGTGGAGCTATGGGGAATTGAACCCCAGACCTCTTGCATGCCATGCAAGCGCTCTACCAACTGAGCTATAGCCCCGCGACACGGACGACCCTGGCTGACCACGACCGCCGATGCGGAGTGGAGCTATGGGGAATTGAACCCCAGACCTCTTGCATGCCATGCAAGCGCTCTACCAACTGAGCTATAGCCCCGCACTCACCGGATCTCCCGCTTCCCTTCCGGGCCGCGTTCCTTCCCTGCGAACGAGGAAGACTCTAGCTGGTCAGGGGCGGAACTGCGAAATCCGCCCTTCCGAACCCCGCCGGACCCCCACCGAGCCCCGGCCGGGCCCCGGGCCACGGCCCCGGCCGAGGGCCCCTGAGGGCCCCCGGCACCGCCGCCGCCCGAGCCGGTGCGGCGGCGGATCAGGTGTCGTCGCCGATGACCGGCTGCGGGAGCGTGCCCGCGTTGTGCTCCAGCAGGCGCCAGCCGCGCGCCCCCAGGCCGAGCACCGACCAGCAGCAGTTGGACAGCCCGCCGAAGCGCTCCCACTGGGCCGGCTCCAGGTCGAGCAGCCGCCCGAGCATGGTGCGGATCGTCCCGCCGTGGCTGACCACCACCAGCGTGCCGTTCTCCGGGAGCTTGCCGACGGCCTCCAGGACCACCGGCACCGAGCGGTCGGCGACCTCGGTGGCCAGCTCGCCGTCACCGCCGCGCCGCACCGGCTCGCCGGCCGCCCAGGCCTCGTACTCCTCCGGGAAGCGCTCGCGGATCTCGGCGTTGGTCAGGCCCTGCCAGGAGCCCGCGAAGGTCTCCCGCAGCCCCTCGTGGTGCTGCACGTCGAGCCCGGTGACCTCGGCCAGCTCCGCGGCGGTGCGCCGGGCCCGCTGGAGGTCCGAGGAGATGAGCAGGTCGGGACGGAGCCCGGAGAGCAGCCTGGCCGCCCGCTGGGCCTGCAGGACGCCCTGGCCGGTCAGCTCGATGTCCGTGCTGCCCTGGAAGCGCGACTCGAGGTTCCAGGAGGTCTGGCCGTGCCGCCAGAAGACGATGCGCGGGCCGCGCGCGCCCCGGCTCAGTGCAGGTCCTCGGGCTTGCCGAAGTCGTCGGCGGGCGCGACGGCGTTGCCGGCCTCGTCGGTGTGCGCGTCCGGGCGGTTGCGCGAGGCCAGGGCGTCCTCGGGCAGCGGCAGCTCGGGGCAGTCCTTCCAGAGGCGGTCCAGCGAGTAGAAGGAGCGCTCCTCGGAGTGCTGGACGTGCACGACGATGTCCAGGTAGTCGAGCAGGATCCAGCGGCCCTCGCGCTCGCCCTCGCGGCGCACCGGCTTGATGTCCAGCTGCTCGCGCAGCTGGTCCTCGATCTCCTCGGCGATCGAGCGGACCTGGCGGTCGTTGTTCGCGGAGGCGATCAGGAAGGCGTCGGTGATCGACAGCACCTCGCTGACGTCGAAGGCGATGATGTTGTGCGCGAGCTTGTCGGCCGCCGCCTGCGCGGCGACGGTGATGAGCTGCTGGCTGTGGTCGGTGACGGTCACGGTGTTCTTCCGGCTCGGCGGCTTGGGGGCGCCCCGGCGCGCGGCCGGGGTCGCCTTCCAGGATCTCACGCCGCCCGGGCGGGCCCGGAACCGATTTCCCGGGCCCGCCGGGCCGCCCCACCACCGTTCCGGGCCCGCACGGCCGGCCCCATCGGCACTCCGGGCCCGTGCGGCTCGCCCCCGGGCCGGGTCGGCCCGGTCCGGGCCGTCGCCCTACTGGCCCTTCGGCGGCTGGTAGTCCTTGCCGAGGACGACCAGCAGGTCCGCGTTCTGGGTGTCGCCGGTCACCTTCTTCACCGCCGTGTCCGGCAGGCCGAGGCTGGTCGCCAGCGACTTGGCCGCGCCCTGCCGGGCGTCGTCGGTGTAGCGGATCTCACTGGCGGCCTGCGGGGCGGCCTTGGCGCCGCCCGGGATGAACGTCAGGCCGGAGTTGACGATCTGGACCTGCGCCGCGGTGGCGGCCGTGTCGTTGCCGCTGGAGTCCTGGATCGCGACCCGGGCCGGGGCGTCGCCGGCGGCCGCGGACTTCACGGTGCCGCCCAGCACGTCCTTGACCTGCTTGCCCGCGGTCGCCTCGTCCAGGCTGCCGTCCGGCTTGACGGTCAGCGCGGTGGTGCCGAAGTGGCCGTCCTTCGCCTGCTGGGCGAGTTGGACGAGCACCCCGGCGAGGGCGTCCTCGGGCAGCGAGGGGTCGAGCACCGCGTTCATCCGGTGCACGTCGTCCTTGGCGTCCTTGAACTCGGTGGGCATGGTGCGCACCACGGCGTCCATCACCTGTCCGAACCGGGCCAGCTGGGCGTCCCGGTTCTCCCCCTGGTTCTGCAGCGTCGCGTACGCGACGGCGGCCTTCCCGCTGAGCATGGTGTTCTTCCCGGCCGCGGACAGCAGCTTGCCGTCCGGCTTGCCGCCCTCGTGGGTCTCGGCGTTGGTGTCCACCCGGACGCCGCCGAGCTGGGAGACCAGCAGTTCCAGGTACGGGGTGTCCAGCCGCCAGGTGCCGGCCACCGGGGCGCCGAGCACGGTGGACAGGCCCTCGCGGGTCGCCGAGGCGCCGATGCCGTCCATGGACTGGCCGATCGTGGTGACCGGCGGGTCCCCCGGGCCGGGCAGCCGCAGGGTGTCGGGCAGCAGCAGGACCGTGCCCTTCTTCCCGGACGCGTCGTTGACCAGCAGCGCGCTGGACACCTTGCCCTGGAGGTCGCGCAGGTGGACGACGTTGACCTGGCGCCCGCCCGCCGCGGCGGCCGCGGTCGGCTTGTCACCGGTGAGGAAGAGGTAGCCGCCGACGCCGGCGGCCGCGAGCGCCACCACCGCACCGAGGCCGATCAGCCGGTTGCGCAGCTTGCGGCGGCGCTCGGCGCGCACCTCGCTGCGGGACTCGGCGAACTTCAGCCAGTCGATGACGTCCTCGGTCTCCTCCGCCTCCTCGTCGACGAAGGTGAACTCGCCCGTGGTGTAGCTGTCCTTGGGCGCCTTGCCGCCGGCCTTCCCGGCCCGCGCCCCGGCGACCTGCTCGGACGGCGGAGCCGCCTTGGCCGGCGCCGTCTCCGCGGCGGGCCTGGGCACCCGAGGACGCGGCGGCGCGGCAGCGGAGGCGGCGGGGCCGGCGGGCGCAGCGGCCTCGGCCGCCGGAGGCACCACCGAGGCCGGAGCCGGAGCCGCCCCGGGTGACGACGGCGCCTGCGGCTCGGCCGCGACCGGGGCGGCGGCCTGGTACGGCTGCTGCTGGTACCCGTCGTACCCCTGGTAGCCCTGCTGCTGGTAGCCGTACGGGTCCTGCCCGTACACCGGCTGCCCGTACTGGTCGTACTGCTGGTCATACTGCTGCTGCTCGTACGACTGCGACTGCGGCTGGGACGGCGCCTGCGGCTGCTGCTCCTGCTGCGGGTGCCGGTAGCCCTGGTACGGCTGCTGGTACTGCCCGGTGGACCAGTCCTCCGGCCGCCGGCCGTCGTTGCGATCAGTCATGCACCGCTCCCGGATCAGTCCCCGCGCGGCGCGTACAGCGCCCGCTTGTCGATGTAGCGGACCACGCCGTCCGGGACGAGGTACCAGACCGGCTCGCCCTTGGCGACCCGGTTGCGGCAGTCCGTGGAGGAGATGGCCAGCGCCGGGACCTCCACCAGGGAGACCCCGCCCACCGGAAGCCCGGCGTCCGACAGAGTGTGCCCCGGGCGGGTGCATCCGATGAAGTGGGCCAGCGAGAAGAGCTCGTCGGAGTCGCGCCAGGACAGGATCTGGGCGAGCGCGTCGGCGCCGGTGATGAAGAAGAGGTCGGCGTCCGGGTGCATGGCGTGCAGGTCGCGCAGGGTGTCGACGGTGTACGTCGGGCCCTCGCGGTCGATGTCGATCCGGCTGACCGAGAACTGCGGGTTCTCGGCGGTGGCGATGACCGTCATCAGGTAGCGGTCCTCGGCCGGGGTGACGTGCCGGTCGCTCTTCTGCCACGGCTGCCCGGTCGGCACGAAGATCACTTCGTCCAGGTGGAACGCGCTCGCGACCTCACTGGCGGCGACGAGGTGGCCGTGGTGGATCGGGTCGAAGGTGCCGCCCATCACGCCGAGGCGCTTCTTCACCGGTTCCGGTCCGCCGGGATTCCCGGCCTGCTCTCCCATGCCGCCACACCTTACGCGACACCCGTTACGGTGCGGGAACGGCCGGGTGGGGGTTCTCCGGAGATGCGTGAGGGAGCGGCCGGCCGGTGGCCGGACGCTCCCCGAACCGCCCCAGGACCGGGCTCAGCGGTCCCGGTTGAAGCGGGTGGTGATGAAGAGCAGGACCAGCAGGATGACCAGCGCGGCGCCACCGGTCAGGGCCGGGTTCAGACTGTCGTGGTTGCCCCCCTCGCCCTCGGCGAGCAGGTTCAGAACGGGGAGTGCGGCAGCAGTGCTCATGGTCGGCGGGACCTTCTCGGCTCGGTGAACGGACCTGGGGGTTGTTCCGGGCCGGTGAGGGCCCACCCGTCATCGTACGGGGGGTTACACCGCAACCGCTCGGCGGCCCACCGCCGCTGACCGGGCGTGAGCGCGGGCCGCCGCGGGGCCGCGGACCGGGCCGCCGCGGGGGCCGTCGACCGGGTCCGGGGTCCCGGGGCTCGCCGGACCTAGTTGTTCTTGAAGGCGCGGGCCATGATCCAGATCAGCAGGCCGATGCCCACGAAGGACGCGACCACGATGATCCGCAGGAACAGGCCCGGGCCGGACTCGTCGGAGATGGGCGCGGCCAGGCTGACAAGCGTGTCGGTGGACATCTGCGGGGGCTCCTCGAACTGCTCGGTACCGCGGCCGGATCCGGTCTCGGTCGTCCAGGCCTCAGGGTAGACCGGCCTCACACCGGCGGCGCCCACCGGCCCCGGCGACGCGGCCGCCGGCCCGCCCTCGCCCCCACCGGCGCCCCCGTCCGGACCCCGGCCAGGAGCCCCGTCCGGGGCCCCGCCCGCGCCTCCGCCGCCCCACCGCCCACCGTGCGGACCGCGCGTACGCTGAGCCCGGGGACGAGTACGCAACCGCGCACGTTGCACAGACAGTCGTTTCAGGCGAAGACCAGCGGGGGGCGGGCCAGCGGGCCGCGGCCGCCGTCGACCAGGAGGTACTCAGACCATGACCGACACGACCTCGAAGACCCCGAGCCGACGCCGCGAGCGCTTCCCCGGGATCTCCACCCGGGCCTGGGAGCACCCGGCGGACCGCTCGGCCCTGGTCGCGCTGCGCAAGCTGACCGGCTTCGACGACATCCTGAAGAAGCTCGCGGGCCTGGTCTCCGAGCGGGCGATCCGGCTGATGTTCCTGGCCACCGCCGTGAAGACCTCCGAGCGCCAGTTCCCGGAGCTGCACGACATGGTGCGCGACGCCGCCTACGTGCTCGACCTGGAGCAGGTCCCCGACCTGTACGTCTCCCAGGACCCGACGGTCAACGCGTACTGCATCGGCATCGACACCCCGATCATCGTGATCACCAGCGGCCTGGTCGAGCTGCTGGACGAGGAGGAGCTGCGCTCGGTCATCGGCCACGAGGTCGGCCACGCGATGTCCGGCCACGCCGTCTACCGGACGATGCTGATGATCCTCACCAACATCGCCACCCGGATCGCCTGGGTGCCGCTCGGCAACCTGGCGATCACCGCGATCATCACCGCGCTCAAGGAGTGGTTCCGCAAGGCGGAGCTGTCCAGCGACCGGGCCGGCCTGCTCGCCGGGCAGGACCTCCAGGCGTCCATGCGGGCCCTGATGAAGCTGGCCGGCGGCCACAACCTGGCCGAGATGAACGTCGACGCCTTCCTGGAGCAGGCCGAGGAGTACGAGAAGGCCGGCGACCTGCGCGACGGCGTGCTCAAGGTGCTCCAGCTGCTGCCGCAGACCCACCCCTTCGCGGTGGTGCGGGTCGCCCAGCTGAAGAAGTGGGCGGAGAGCGAGGACTACCGCTCGATCCTGGCCGGCGCCTACCCGCGCCGCTCGGACGACCCGGACACCTCGGTCACCGAGCAGTGGAAGGCCGCCGCCGAGCACTACACGACCTCGGTCAAGGAGAGCAAGGACCCGCTGATGGGCCTGCTGCGGGACGTGGCCGGTGGCGCCGCGACCGTCGGCGGCAAGCTCCGCGACACCTTCACCGGCGGCGGCAACGGCAACGGCCGCGGCGGCTCCGCGGACCGCGACGGCAGCTGACCCCTCCCGCGCCCCGCGACGGCGGCCGGTGCCCCGCCCGGGGCGCCGGCCGCCGCGCCGTTCCACGGCCTCGGTGCGGGCGCGGCCCCCGGCGCCTCAGCCCGCCATCACCTCGCACACCTGCCAGCCCGGCCGGGCGTGGTTGCCGGGGTCGACCGGCGTCGGCGGCGCGACCTCCGTGCCCTGCGCGGTGGCCAGCACCGGCTGCAGGAAGCCCGCCATCGAGGTGCCGCAGGGCTCCGGCCCGGCCTGCACCACCGAGTCCACCAGCCGCAGCTGCCCCGAGGCCAGGTCCACCCGGTCGAACTCGAAGGTCAGCTGCCGCCGCACGGTCTCCAGGGTGACCGGCGCTCCGGCCGGGGCCCCGGCCGGCTTCAGCGCGTAGACGAAGGTGTGGTCGGTGGTGATCCGCAGGGTCCCGCCGTCCGCCTCGTCGATCCGCATCGCGCCGACCACCTTCACGGTGTTCGAGGCCAGCGCGACCCGCGTCGGGTCGAAGCGGACGATCCAGCCGGTCACCGCGTGGTGGCGGTCGTCCACCGGTTGGGCCACGCTCGCGTCGAACTCCGCCTGCTCACCGGGTGTGACGAAGTCCCGGACGCCCGCGGTGGCGCCCTGGACCAGCGCGGCCGGGGAGAGCGAGGAGGCGACCAGGTAGCGCTGGACGGTGTCGAGCGCCTTGCCCACCTCGACCCGGCTGAAGTGCCCGGTGGCGGCCCCGGTCGGGGTGTTCAGCCCGACCGTGCCGTCCGCGTAGCCGGGCGGCAGCGCGGCGAAGGGGTTCGCCGGATCGGCGACCGGGTGGACGGCCGAGGACGGGCTCAACGCGACCAGGCTGACGGTCACTTGGCTGCCCTCGGGCCGCACCGCGGCGCCCTTCGGCGAGCTCACCCCGAAGTACACCGCGGTCCCGAAGGCCAGCAGGACGAGCAGCAGCAGGAGCAGCGCCTGGCGCGGGACGGTGCCCAGCGGGCCGAGCCGCACCCGCGGCCGGGTGGCCTTGCCGAAGGAGCCCGCGAGCCGCTCCCGGGCGGACAGTTCCTGGATGCGGGCAGCCCGCACGAACGATTCGTCGAACACGACGGACCGGAATTCGTCCTCGTTGCCGGAGCCGTCCTGGGGCGTACCCTCAGGAGGCTCTCGCGGGTCACCCACACCACCAGGGTAGGCGGACACCAGCGCCGCCACGAGGGTCCGGGCGCACATTCCCGGGGACGCTCCGTGACCACCACTCCGGGGCGTACGCCCGCGCCCGGAAGCGCCCGCGCCCGACCCTCCGCCCCGCCCGCACCCGCACCGGACCGGACCGGCCGGACCGCGCTAGCCCGCCGGCGCCGTGACCACCAGCGGCGGCTCCGCCGGCGCCTGCCCCGGGTCGGCCCCGACGCTGCTGCTGCCGGACTCGGGGCGCCGGGGCGCCCCCGAGGAGCCGCCCACGCCCTGGTAGACCGCCGCGACCGCGACCGCCACCAGGCTCACGCCCATGATCACGGCGAGCACCCAGGCCACCGGCCGGTGCCAGCGCTGCTGAGCCACGTACCGCCCGTCGGCGCGCACCGGGTCGTAGCCGCGTCGCCACCGCCGCCGGACCCGGCGGTCGGCCGCCCGGCCCGGCCCCGACCACGGGTCGGGGTAGAGGTGGTCCGCGTCCAGTCCGCTCGGGTAGGGGCGCAGCTCCAGCGGCAGCCCCTCCCCGGCCGGGACGTCACGGCCCCAGCCCGGACCCGCGGTCTCCGGCTCGAACCGGGCCTCGGCGGCGGCGAGTTGCCGCTCCTTGGCGGTCGGCTCGTGCACGGCGGCGGACCGGACGAAGGCCTCATCGAAGACCACGGTGGCGAACTCGTCGTCCGCACCACCGTGGTCGGCGCCGTCGGGGTACGGGAAGCCCCCCACATCCTCAGCCACGGATTCAGCGTATTACCGGCCGGGCGATTTGTCTGTGGCTCCCGGCAGTTGGTCCGTCACACGTGTGACGGCCGCCCCTCGGAGCGCGGTCAGCGCCCGTCCGCGCCCCCGCCCACGGTCTGCGTCGCCTCGCCGCGGACGTGCCCGTCACCAGTGACGATGTACTTGGTGCTGGTCAGCTCCGGCAGGCCCATCGGGCCGCGGGCGTGCAGCTTCTGGGTGGAGATGCCGATCTCCGCGCCGAAGCCGAATTCGCCGCCGTCGGTGAAGCGGGTGGAGGCGTTGACGGTCACCGTGGTGGAGTCCACCAACCGGGTGAAGCGGCGGGCGGCGGCCTGCGAGGTGGTGACGATCGCCTCGGTGTGGCCGGAGGACCAGCGGCGGATGTGATCGACGGCGGCGTCCAGCGAGGGCACCACGGCCGCGGCCAGGTCCAGCGAGAGGTACTCGGCGCCCCAGTCCTCGTCGGTGGCCGGCACCACGGTGGCCGGGCCGCCCTCGGCGGCCTTCAGCACCGCCTCGTCGCCGTGCACCGTCACCCCGGCCTCGGCGAGGGCCGCCAGCGCGAGCGGCAGGAAGGTCTCCGCGACGTCCTGGTGGACCAGCAGCGTCTCGGCCGCGTTGCAGACGCTGACCCGCTGGGCCTTGGAGTTCAGCAGGATGCCGACGGCCATCGCCAGGTCGGTCTCGGCGTCCACGTAGACGTGGCAGTTGCCGGTGCCGGTCTCGATCACCGGGACGGTCGAGCCCTCGACCACGGCGCGGATCAGCGAGGCGCCGCCGCGCGGGATCAGCACGTCCACGTAGCCGCGGGCGCGCATCAGCTCCTGGACCGAGTCCCGGCTCTCCCCCGGCACCAGCTGGACCGCGTCGGCGGGCAGCCCGGCCGCGGCGACGGCGTCGCGCAGGACGGCGACCAGCGCGGTGTTGGAACGGTAGGCCGAGGCGGAGCCGCGCAGCAGCACCGCGTTGCCGGACTTGAGGCAGAGCGCGGCGGCGTCGGCGGTGACGTTCGGGCGGGCCTCGTAGATGATGCCGACCACGCCGAGCGGCACCCGGACCTGGCGCACGTCCAGGCCGTTGGGCAGGGTGTAGCCGCGCACCACCTCGCCGACCGGGTCGGGCAGGCCGGCCACGTCGCGCACGTCGGAGGCGATCGCGGCGATCCGCTCGTCGGTCAGGGTCAGCCGGTCGATCACCGACTCGGCCGTGCCGGCCGCCCGGGCCCGCTCCACGTCCTCGGCGTTGGCCGCGACGATCTCGGCGCTGCGGGCCACCAGGGCGTCGGCGACCGCCAGCAGCGCGGCGTCCTTCGCGCCGCGCGGCAGCGGGGCGAGCAGGGCGGCGGCCTCCCGGGCTCGGCGCGCTACGGCGAGGACGGGGCTGTCGGCGGTGGCGAGGTCGCTGGTCATGCCGCCAAGGGTAGCGACTGCCCCCGCCCCGCCCGGGCGGCATTTCGCCCGGTGAGACGCCGTACCCGCCCGGGATGCCGTGCCCGACCAGGATGCCGTGCCCGACCAGGATGCCGTACCCGCCCGGGACGCCGTGCCCGCCCGGGCCGCCGGGTCCCGACCGGGACGCGGCCGTGACGCCGGCTCCGGCGCGCACACGCCCGACCGCGGCTCAGTACGGGTGCACCCCGCCCAGGTGCGGTGGCGGATCGCCGAAGCCCTCCGCCACCCGTTTGTGGTACGTCGCCCGGTCGACCACCTCCAGCCCGACGATCTCCCACGGCGGCAGGTTCGCGGTGACCTTGTGCTCGCCCCACAGCCGCAGCGCGATGGCCGCCGCGTCGTGCAGGTCCCGGGCCTGCTCCCAGTAGCGGATCTCGGCGTGGTCGGCCGCGTAGCGGGCGGTCAGGAAGAACGAGTGGTCGTGTGCCAGCTGCTCCAGCGAGGCGCGCAGCGCGGACAGCGGGGTGACCTGCCCGGCCACGCTCAGCACCACGTGCCACAGCCGGGCCTGCTCGGGCACGGTGGGCGGCTGGGCCGCCCGGTCGCGGTCGGGCCGCAGCCTGCGCACCCCACCGGGCCGCTGCGTCGGCGGACCGGCCGGCTCGGCGGGGCCGTCCCCGCGTCCGCCGTCGATGCTGGTCAGCCGTCGGCCCGCCGTCCCTGCGGTCAGCGCTCCCTCGCGCCTGCGTTCCACCGGCGGCCTCCTGTTCGGCGATGTCCTGTCGTCCCCACCGGCCCCGTCGGCCCTCGGCCGACGGGTACGGCTGCGCCCCTCCTCGCCGGTGGCCGGTCCGCTCCGGGTACGGAGCGGCCCGCCGTCCGCGCTGCGCCGATCGGCCGGGCGGCCGGTGCCGGCCCCCGGGCCGGGAAGCCGGGCCGGTCAGCCGCGCAGAACGACCAGGTCGTCGCGGTGGACGACCTCGCGCTCGTACGCGGCGCCGAACTCCTGGGCCAGGTCGCGGGTGGACCGGCCGAGCAGGCGGGGCAACTCCCTCGCATCAAAGTTGACCAGTCCGCGAGCCACGATGTGGCCGTTTTCGCCAAGAAGGTCCACCGGATCACCCGCGGCGAACTCCCCGTCGACCTTGGTGACCCCGGCCGGCAGCAGCGAGGCGCCGCCGGAGACGACCGCCCGGACGGCGCCCTCGTCCAGGTGCAGCGCCCCGCGCGGGCTGCTCGCGTGGGCCAGCCAGAGCATCCGGTCGGAGGTCCGGCTGCCGGTGCGCAGGAAGAGCGTGCCGGTGGGCCGGCCGGCCAGCGCGTCGGCGGCGTGGCTGGCGGCGGTGAGCACTACCGGGATGCCCGCGCCGGTGGCGATCCGGGCCGCCTCGACCTTGGTGACCATGCCGCCGGTGCCGACCCCGGCCTTGCCGGCGCTGCCGATCTCGATGCCGTCGAGGTCCTGCGGGCCGCGCACCTCGGCGATCCGGCTGGTGCCGGGGCGGGCCGGGTCGCCGTCGTACAGACCGTCGACGTCGGAGAGCAGCACCAGCAGGTCGGCCCGGACCAGGTGGGCGACCAGGGCGGCGAGCCGGTCGTTGTCGCCGAACTTGATTTCGGCGGTGGCGACGGTGTCGTTCTCGTTGACGATCGGCATCGCGCCCATCGCCAGCAGCTGGTCCAGGGTGCGGTAGGCGTTGCGGTAGTGGGCGCGCCGGCTGGCGTCCTCGGCCGTGAGCAGCACCTGCCCGACCCGGACTCCGTAGCGGGCGAAGGAGGCGGTGTAGCGGGCGACGAGCAGTCCCTGGCCGACGCTGGCGGCGGCCTGCTGGCGGGCCAGGTCCTTGGGCCGCCTGTCCAGGCCGAGCGGGGCGAGTCCGGCGGCGATCGCGCCGGAGGAGACCAGGACGACCTCCGGGGCTTCGGGGCGGGCGCGCAGCTTGGCGAGCGCGTCCACCAGGGCGTCGACGCGGTCGGCGTCCAGGCCGCCGGCCGCCGTGGTCAGTGAGGAGGAGCCGACCTTGACGACGATCCGCCGAGCGGTCAGCACCTCCTCCCGCAGAGAGTCCTCGCTCATCTCGCTGTACGCCCTTCCGGTGTGGTGCGGGTGCGACGGGGCCCGGGACCGGCCGTCACCCCCGAAATCTACGTGATCGGCGCAGGTCACCGGCGGGTTGTTTCACCGGCTGGACCCGGGGCGGCCACGGGCCTGCCACAGTCCGGCCGCGAATCCGGATGGCTGGTATGGTCCCTGACCGCAAGCCAGATCGGGGGACGGCTTCTTGCCCGCTGGACCCATGTCGTCATCGACCCTTCCTGTCACGACGGGCGGCGCCGCACCGGGCAAAGGCCGGCAACGGCCGCGGCCGCGCGCCCAGGAGAAAAGCGCACCATGCGTTCGTACACCACCAAGCTGACCGTCGCCGCGCTCGCGGCGGCCACCGCCCTGTCGCTCGCCGCCTGCGGGCCGGACAACGCGGACACCCCGGCCGGTACCGGCGGCGCCACCGGCGCGGCCCCGGCCCAGACCGGCGGCGCCCAGACCGGCGGCGCCCCGACCGGCGCGACCCCGGGAGCCACCGCCGGCGGTGCGGCCGGCGGTTCGACCACCGCCCCGTCGGGCGCGGCGACCGGCGGCACCGGGGGCGCCGGCACGGCCGGCGCCGCGGACGGCGGGGCCGGTGCCGGATCCGTCCCGGCGGCCGCCACCAGCGTGAAGGTCGGCCAGAGCGCCACCGTGGACTTCGCCGACAAGACCTCCAAGGTCGCCACCAAGCTGGACATCACCGTCACCGGCGTCGAGGTCGGTTCGGTGCAGGACTTCACCGCCGCCAAGATCAGCATCGTCGGCCTGGAGGGCCGCACCCCGGTGTACGTCAGCTACACCATCAAGAACCTCGGGGACGCCAGCCTCTCCTTCACCGCCCCGGACTCGAAGTTCGTCCTCTTCGACACCGCCGGCAAGAAGGGGCTCAACGTCATGACCGCCGCCACCCCGCTGCCCAAGTGCACCAGCGCGAAGTTCCAGGGCGTGGCCAAGGGCGCCGAGGCCAAGGGCTGCACCATCATCACCATCCCGGGCAACACCCCGGCCGCGGTCGGCTACACCGACCTGACCGACCCGCTGAAGCTCCAGGCCTCCTGGACCAAGTGACGCCCCGTCACCGCGAAAACGCGGACGGCCCCCGCCACCCCGGAGGGTGACGGGGGCCGTCCGGCCCGGACCGGTCAGTGGTCCTCGTCGTCGCCCTCGATGGCGGCCGGGCGGCTGCTGGAGAGCGCCTCGAAGGCGAGGAACTCGGCCTCGGCCGCGTCCCGGCCCTTCTGCTTCTCGCGGCGGCGGTCGACCGCCGGGCGCGGGCTCTCGAAGCGGTGGTCCTCACCGCGGCGGCCGAGCATCTCGGCACCGGCGGCCATGGTCGGCTCCCAGTCGAAGACGACGGCGTTCTCCTCGGGGCCGATGATGACGGTGTCGCCCTCGTGGGCCCCGATCTTCCACAGCTCCTGCTCGATGCCGAGGCGGGCCAGCCGGTCGGCGAGGTAGCCGACGGCCTCGTCGTTGCTGAAGTCGGTCTGGCGGACCCAGCGCTCCGGCTTGACGCCGCGGATGTGGTACGCGCCGTCCTCCTCGGTGATGGTGAAGCCCGCGTCGTCGACGGCCTTGGGGCGCAGCACGATCCGGGTGGACTCCTCGGCCGGCTTGGCGGCGCGCGCCTCGGAGACGATCCCGGCCATCGCGAAGCTCAGCTCGCGCAGGCCCTTGCGGGAGGCGGCGGAGACCTCGAACACCCGGTAGCCGCGCTCCTCCAGGGAGGCGCGGGTCAGGTCGGCGATGTCCTGGCCGTCCGGGACGTCCACCTTGTTGAGCGCGACCAGGCGCGGACGGTCCTCCAGGCCGCCGTACTCGGCGAGCTCGGCCTCGATGGTCTCCAGGTCGGTCAGCGGGTCGCGGCCGGGCTCCAGGGTGGCGCAGTCCAGCACGTGCACCAGCACCGAGCAGCGCTCCACGTGCCGCAGGAACTCCAGGCCGAGGCCGCGGCCCTGGCTGGCGCCCGGGATCAGGCCGGGCACGTCGGCGATGGTGTAGACGATGTCGCCCGCGGTGACCACGCCCAGGTTGGGGATCAGGGTGGTGAACGGGTAGTCCGCGATCTTCGGCTTGGCGGCGGAGAGCACCGAGATCAGCGAGGACTTGCCGGCGCTCGGGTAGCCGACCAGGGCCACGTCGGCGACGGACTTGAGCTCCATGACGATGTCACGGGCCTCGCCGGGCTCGCCGAGCAGCGCGAAGCCGGGCGCCTTGCGGCGGGCCGAGGCCAGCGCGGCGTTGCCGAGGCCGCCGCGGCCGCCCTGGGCGGCGACGAAGCTGGTGCCGTGACCGACCAGGTCGGCCAGCACGTTGCCCTTGCGGTCCAGCACCACGGTGCCGTCCGGCACCAGCAGGACGAGGTCCTCGCCCTCCGCGCCGGTGCGGTTGCCGCCCGCGCCCGGCTTGCCGTTGGTGGCCTTGCGCTTGGGCGAGTGGTGGTACTCCAGCAGGGTGGTGACCTGCGAGTCCACGGTGAGGATGACGCTGCCGCCCTCACCGCCGTTGCCGCCGTCCGGGCCGCCGAGCGGCTTGAACTTCTCGCGGTGCACGGAGGCGCAGCCGTGGCCCCCGTTACCCGCGGCGACATGAAGTTCGACGCGGTCCACGAAGGTGGTCATGGGTGTGCCTCCAGTGCGCGAGAGTCTGCTTGCTGCCTGCGTAAAGCGTGAAGGGTGGACCGGATAATTCCGGCCCACCCTTCACTGTGAGTCTTCTCAGACCCGGTGAGTCCTCTCGGACCCGGTGGGTCTGTTCAGACCCGGGAGTCCGCGGGGACTCAGGCCTCGACGGCCACGATGTTGACGACCTTGCGGCCGCGACGGTTGCCGAACTGCACCGCACCGGCGGTCAGCGCGAACAGGGTGTCGTCGCCACCGCGGCCGACACCGGCACCCGGGTGGAAGTGGGTGCCGCGCTGGCGGACGAGGATCTCGCCGGCGGAGACGACCTGGCCGCCGAAGCGCTTCACGCCGAGGCGCTGGGCGTTCGAGTCACGGCCGTTACGAGTAGAGCTTGCGCCCTTCTTGTGTGCCATTTTTCGCTATCCCCTTACTTGCTGACCGAGTCGATGCTGGTGATGCGCACCGCGGTGTGCTGCTGACGGTGACCCTGACGGCGGCGGTAGCCGGTCTTGTTCTTGTAACGCAGGATGACGATCTTGTCACCCTTGGTCTGGTCGACCACCTCGGCGTGAGCCTTCACGCCGGCCAGGACCCACGGGTCGGAGGTGACAGCGTCACCGTCGACGACGAGGATGGTCGAGAGCTCGACCGAGTCACCCGGCTTGGCCTCGATACGGTCAATCTCCAGCACGTCGCCCACGGCGACCTTGTGCTGGCGGCCGCCTGCGCGAACGATCGCGTACATGCGGTACCTGCTTTCCTTGCTCGGTCGGAACCCCCGACGCCAGCCACCTGGGTACGGACACAGGAGCCTCTCCCCGGCCCTCCGCGCGAACGCGGTGACCTCGGGAAGGTGATGTGCTCGGGAGCATGGCGTAGACACGCCGATGGTCAAGAATACGGACCGGCCGCCCAGGGGGCAAACCGGCCCGTACGCCCCGGGGCGGGATCGCTCCCGCCCCGGGCGTGGGCACTACTCGGACGCCGTATCACCCTCGGCGGCCGCGGCCTTCTTGGCCGCCGCGCTCGTCCGCTTGGTCGCGGTCTTGCGGGCGGTGGTCTTCTTGGCCGCCGTGGTGGTCTTCTTGGCGGCGGTCTTCTTCGCGGCGGTCTTGCGGGCGGCCCGCTTCTTCGGCGCCGGCGCCTCCTCGGCGGCGGCCTCCTCGGCCGGGGCCTCGGGGGCGGCCTCGGGGACCTCGACGGCCTCCGGCGCCTCGGCGACGACCGCGGCCTCCGCGGCCACGACGGGCTCGCCCGGCGCCTCGGCGACCGCCTCGGCGGCGGCCTGCGCGACGGCCGGTGCGGCGGCCTCCAGGGCCGCCTCCAGCGCCGCCTCGGCCTTGGCCTGGAGCACCACGATCTCGGCGGTGTCCGGGGAGCCGGCCGGAGCGGTCGCCTTACGCACCGCGCGGCGCCGCGGACGGCCCGCCGGAGCGGCGGCCGGGGCCTCGGCCGCGGGGGCCTCGACGACGGGCGCCTCGACGACGGGTGCCGCCTCGGCCGGAGCCTCGACGCCCGGGACCTCCAGGGCCAGCTGGCCCTCGATCTCCTCGCGCACCGGCTCGGCCGACTCGATGACGGCCTCCACCGAGAGCGGCTCGGTCACGACGGCCACCGCGGCCTCGACGGCCTGCGGCTCCTCGTGGCCCGCGCCGCCCTTGCCCCGGCGACGGCGCTTGCCGCTGCCCGAACCGGCCTCGCCCGCCGCCACGGGGGCGTGGACGTGGGCGCTCGGCTGCTCCATGTGGACGATCACGCCGCGGCCGTTGCAGTGCACGCACGGCTCGGAGAAGGACTCCAGCAGGCCCTGGCCGACCCGCTTGCGGGTCATCTGGACCAGGCCCAGCGAGGTGACCTCGGCCACCTGGTGCTTGGTCCGGTCCCGGCCCAGGCACTCCAGCAGGCGGCGCAGCACCAGGTCGCGGTTGGACTCCAGCACCATGTCGATGAAGTCGATCACGATGATGCCGCCGAGGTCGCGCAGCCGCAGCTGGCGCACGATCTCCTCGGCCGCCTCGATGTTGTTCCGGGTGACCGTCTCCTCCAGGTTGCCGCCCTGGCCGACGAACTTCCCGGTGTTGACGTCGATGACGACCATCGCCTCGGTGCGGTCGATCACCAGCGAACCGCCGCTGGGCAGCCAGACCTTGCGGTCCAGCGCCTTCATCAGCTGCTCGTCGATCCGGTAGGTGGCGAACACGTCCACCTCGGAGGTCCACCGCTGGAGCCGCTCGGCGAGGTCCGGGGCCACGTTGGAGACGTACTCGTGGATGGTCTTCCACGCCTCGTCGCCGGAGACGATGACCTTGCTGAAGTCCTCGTTGAAGATGTCGCGGACGACCCGGACGGTCATGTCCGGCTCGCCGTACAGCAGCGCCGGGGCGTTGCCGGTCGCGGCCTTCTTCTGGATGTCCTCCCACTGCTGCTGGAGGCGCTGGACGTCGCGGGTCAGCTCCTCCTCGGAGGCGCCCTCGGCGGCGGTGCGCACGATGACGCCCGCGTCGTCCGGGACGATCTTCTTGAGGATCTGCTTCAGGCGGGCGCGCTCGTTCTCCGGGAGCTTGCGCGAGATGCCGGTCATCGAGCCCTCGGGCACGTACACCAGGTAGCGGCCGGGCAGCGAGATCTGGCTGGTCAGGCGGGCGCCCTTGTGGCCGATCGGGTCCTTGGAGACCTGCACCAGCACGGACTGGCCGGACTTCAGCACCGACTCGATCCGGCGCGGGCCGCCGTGGCCGCCCAGCGCGCCGAAGTTGACCTCACCGGCGTACAGCACCGCGTTGCGGCCCTTGCCGATGTCGACGAACGCGGCCTCCATCGACGGCAGCACGTTCTGGACCTTGCCCAGGTAGACGTTGCCGACGTACGAGGTGGCCTGCTCCTTGTTGACGTAGTGCTCGACCAGCACGCCGTCCTCGAGGACGCCGATCTGGGTCCGCTGGCCGCTCTGGCGCACCACCATGACGCGCTCGACCGACTCGCGGCGGGCCAGGAACTCGGCCTCGGTGATGATCGGCACCCGGCGGCGGCCCAGCTCGCGGCCCTCGCGGCGGCGCTGCTTCTTGGCCTCCAGACGGGTCGAGCCCTTGATGGACTGCACCTCGTCCGGGTCGAAGGACGGCTCGGTGGAGCGGCGGCGCGGCTCGCGCACCTTCACCACCGTACGGACGCCGTCCTCGGTGGTCTCGGCGGCCTCGACGGCGCCGGCCTCACCGCTGCGGCGGCGACGGCGACGGCGACGGCGCGACGAGGACAGGCCGGCGGCCAGGTCGTCGTCGTCCTCGCCCTCCTCCTCGGCGGCCTCGGCCGACTCCTCGGTGGCGGGCTGCTCGGTCTCGACGGCCTCGGCGGCCTCGAACTCGTCGGCCTCGCCACGGCGGCGACGGCGGCCGCCCCGGCGGCGACGGCGCGACGGACGGCCGTCCTCCTCCCACTCGCCCTCGGTCTCCGGACCGGCGGCGGGGGCCTCCACGACGGGCGCCTCGACGGCCCGGGTCTCGACGGCCCGGGTCTCGACGACCGGGGCCTCGACGACCGGGGCGGCGGCGGGCGCCTTCACCGTCTTCGCCGGCGCCTTCGCGGCCGACTTGCGGCGGGTCGGCTCGACCCGGGTGCGGACCCGGCGGCGACGGCCGACGCCGCTGTACTCGAACTCGTCCTCCTCCTCGCGCGCGGCCGCGGCCGGGGCCTCGGCCTGCACCGGCGCGGCGGCGGCGGGCTGCTGCTCGACGGCCGGGGCGGAGGGCGCGGCGACGGTCGGCGCGGCGGCGGCCGGCTCCTGGAACACCGGCGCCTGGAAGATCGCGGTGGCCGGGCGGACGGCGCGGCGGCGCACCCGGTGGTGCGGCTCGGCCTCGGCGGCCGGCGCGGCGGCGGGCTGGGCGGCCGGCTCCGCGGCGGCGGGAACCTCGGCGGCGGCCTCGGCGGCCTCCTCCTCGGACTCCTCCGCGACGGCGGGCTCCTCCACCGGCGCCTCGACGACCGGCGCGGCCTCGACCACGCGACGGCGACGGGGGCGGCGGGCCGGAGCGGCGGAGGCCTCCTCGGCCACCGGCTCGGCGGCGGGGGCAGCCACGGCGGGGGTCTCGACGACCGGCACCTCGACGGCGGGGGCCTCGGCCTCGGCCGCGGGGGCACCGGCGGGCGCCTCGGCGCGCTTGCGGGTACGGCGGGCCCGGGCGGGCTTCTCGGCCTCGTCGGCCTTGTCCGCGCTCTCGGTCTTGGCGGCCTTCGCGGCCTTGGTGGCCCGGGCGGGCTTCTCCGCCTTCGGGGCCTTCGCGGCGGCCTCGGCCACCGCGGGCTCGCCGGTCTCCGGCGCGGTCACCACGATCTCGGTGGCCTCCGGCGCCCCGGCCGGGGCCTCGGCGCGCTTGCGGGTACGGCGGGCGCGGACCGGCTTCTCGGCGGCCGGCTCGGCCGCCGGCTCCACGGCCGGGGCCGGGGCGGCTGCGGGCGCCTCGGCCGGCAGCACGGTCTCGGCCGTCTCGGCGGCCGCGCCCTGCGGGGTGCCCGCGGGGCGGGACACCGCGCGGCGACGGCGGCGCGGCGGCGCGGCGGACGCGCCCTCGCCGCCGGTCACGGCGGTCTCGTTCTGTTCCGTTGCGGCAGTCTGCTGCGGATCGGTGTTATCGAGCATGCGGGTGGATCTCCCGTCAGGCCCCCGGGCTCCGCATCCGAGCACGGCACGACACCGATGGGCGGCCGGCATCGCGAGGATGCCCGGACCGGACCCTTTGACGGTGCCGCCGTGCGGACGCGAGGCCGCACAGGGGCTCGTAGTCTCGCTCGGCGCCCCGCACACGGCGGGGTGTCGAAAGTCTTCTGGTCTGACCAGTCTTCTGAGGTTTTCCCAAGCTGCGCCGTCCCCCAACCCCGGGTGGCTCCCGGACGGGGTCCCGGACCGGCCGACCTTCCTGGTCGGCAGGCCCCGGGTGGCAGGCCTGCGCTGCGACGACGCTCGCTCCCCTGGGGAGCCGCGGGAACCCTGGAGGACCGTCGGGCCCAGTGAGGCACTGGGCCCGGCCTCCCCCCGCTAGGCGGACGCGGTAGCGTGCGGCCCTGCGGCCGGCTCCGAGCCGACCGGGGCCGCGGCGCGGTCGAGCGCCAGCGGGTCGGTCACCGTGCCGGTCTCCTCGTCGAGCGGCCCCTGCGCCAGCCTGGTCACCTCTGCGGGGACCGGCGGCGCCAGGTCGGCCGTCACACGGAGACCGGACAATACGTCGTCGGGTCGTACGGCGGGTGTGGCGTGTCGTACTACCAGGCGCAGTATCGCACAGGGACGGCCGGTACGAACATCGCGGTCGGTTTCCGTCCCGGCGCCCGCACCCGTCTCGACCTGGGCCGGGACGGCTTCCAGCGCCGCCACCGCGCCCCGCGCGTCGAAGACCCGCAGGCCGTTCTTGGTGCGGCGCTCGACCTCGACGCTCTCGGCGGCGAGGAAGCTCGCGACCGCCGCGGCGGCCACGTCGGGCTCGACGCCGTCCAGCCGGAGCAGCCACTCGGAGGCCTCCAGGCGCTCCACGAAGTTCGGCGTGCGCACCTCGACCGCGTCGATCACGTCCAGGCCCGTCGGCAGCGACTCGTCCAGCTGCGCCCGCAGCTGCTCGGGGTCGCGGACAGCGGCCAGGCCGATCTCCAGGTACTCCGCCTCGCTCGCCACCCCGGTCGGGGCCGCGTTGGCGTAGGAGACCTTCGGGTGCGGGGTGAAGCCGGCCGAGTAGGCCATCGGAACGGCGGACCGGCGCAGGGCGCGCTCGAAGGCGCGCTGGAAGTCGCGGTGGCTGGTGAAGCGGAGCCGGCCGCGCTTGGTGTAGCGGAGACGAATCCGCTGCACCGTCGGCGCGGGCGGCGGACCGTCGGGCGTACGGCGTGCCAGGGTCGCTCAGTCCTTAGTCAGTTGTCCCCGTCCGGCGCGGCGTCTTCCCGTCGCTGTCCGGACTCTGTCACCTCAAAGGGTACGCGCCCCGCCACCCCCCTCGCTCCGCCCCTGGTCAGAGCCGGTCCTCAGTCCAGCGACCCGGGCTCGGCCAGCCACCTGGCCTTGAGGTCGGCGTGCTTGGCGATGGTCTCGAAGTCCCGGTCGTAGTGCAGCACGGTCAGCCCGTGGTGCATCGCCGTGACGGCGACCACAAGGTCGACCACACCCGCGGACCGATGGCTGCCCGTTTCGGCGAGCAGCAGTTGCAGGGCCTGGATGTCACGCCAGACCTCATCAGGCACGACCCACCAGGTATACAACCGCTCGAACTGCACTCGCATCGCCCGCATTTCGGCAGCCGACCGGGCCGAGTACAGCAGCTCGCCCTCAGTCGGAGCGCACATGCCGATCGCCCCCGACGCCAGGGCCTCACCCCAGAGTGACAACGCCGACGGCTTCGTGATCAACCGCGCCGCCGCCGAGGTGTCGATCAGGAAGCCTTCCCGAGCTCCCATTCAGCCCCACCCTGCTTTCCGCGCCGGACCTCGTCCTTGAAGCCCGGTTCCAGCAACTTGTCGAACGCACCGTCCTCAGCGAGCCGCGCCAGTTCCTGCAGCGCGAGCTCCCTGCGGCGCCGCGCCCCTATCTCCGCCAGCGCAGCGTTGACGGTGTCCTTCTTCGTCGTGGTTCCGAGCACCTCGGCAGCCAGGGCCAGCGCTTCTTCATCGATGTCGATCATCGTCTTGGCCATACTCTACACCTCCCCTTATCTATACTGGACCATGTTTGGATTCTATACTCAACCAGGGTCCTCAGATAGACAGTAGCGCCCCGTGCTGGATACATCCAGCACGGGGCGCCGAGGCTGTACGACTACTTGTTGACGACCGTCAGCGGCAGCATCTTCTTGCCCGTCGGGCCGATCTGGATCTGGGTGTCCATCTGCGGCCACATAGACATGGACCTAGAACCATCGCTAGCGTCCCTGACATGGGACGAGGTGCAAAGCGCGCCGTACCGGCGCAGCAGCGACAGCAGCAGTACGACGTGGACGCCGAGTGGTCGCCGGCGGACCTGAAGCTCCTGAAGGAGCTGAAGCGGGCGGAGGCCCAGCTGCCCGAGGAGGCTCCGCGGGCTCTCCTCTCCATCCGGCTCAGCGTCCTCACCGACGAGACCACATCTCCGGTACGCCAGGAGCTGGACCTACGGATGCTGGCCCGAGACATGGGCGTGCGGGTCGTCGGGGTCGCGAGCGACCTCAACGTGAGCGCCACGAAGGTCCCGCCGTGGAAGCGCAAGCAGCTCGGGGAGTGGCTGAACAACCGGGCGCCGGAGTTCGACGTCCTGCTGTTCTGGAAGCTGGACCGCTTCGTGCGCCGCCTCTCGGACCTCAGCACCATGATCGAGTGGTGCCTGAAGTACGGGAAGAACCTCGTCTCCAAGAACGACGCGATCGACCTGACCACCGTGGTCGGCAAGGTCATGATCACCCTGATCGGCGGGATCGCGGAGATCGAGGCCGCCAACACCTCCACCCGGGTCACCAGTCTCTGGGACTACGCCAAGACCCAGACGGAGTGGCTGGTCGGCAAACCGGCATACGGCTACAAGACGGCCCTGGACGAGAACGGCAAGACCGTCCTCACCATCGATGAGACCGCTTACAAGGTGCTGCACTGGAGTCGGCGCCGGGCGTCGAAGATCTCGGCTTCGCACCAGGTGCGCATCATCAAGCGCGCAGGCGTGCCGGGCTCCGAGGGGCTGACCACGGCGACCCACCTCCGGAGGCTCCGGAACCCCGCACTCATGGGGTACCGGGTAGAAGAGGACAAGAGCGGCGTCGGCCGCAGGTCGCAGTTGATCCTCGGCAAGGACGGCAAGCCGATCAGGGTCGCGGAGCCGATCCTCACGGAGGACCAGTTCGCACAGCTCGGCAGGGACCTCGACAGGTGGGGGAAGAACCAGCCCGCCCGCCAGGAGGGCGGCGCCACCAAGTTCCTCGGGGTCTTCGTCTGCGAGGACTGCGGCACCAACATCACGGTGCAGGTCACGACGACCAAGGGCGTCCAGTACAAGTACATGCGGTGCAGCGGCTGCAAGGGCGGCGGGCCCGGGATCAACGATCCGGACGGGGTCAACGCCGCCCTCGTGCGGGACGTGCTCAAGGTGCTCGGCGACGAACCGGTCCTGGTCCGGGAGTACGCCAAGGGAGCCGAGGCCCTGAAGAGGAAGAAGCAGCTGGAGGAGTCCGTCTCCTACTACATGAAGGGCTTGGAACCCGGCGGACGATTCGCCCGCACCACCTTCACCCGCGAGCAGGCCGAGGAGACGCTGAACCAGCTCATCGACGAGTTGGCGGCCATCGACCCCGAGTCCACCCAGGACCGATGGGTCAACGCCGCCAACGGCAAGACCTTCCGCGAGCACTGGGAGGCCGGAGGCATGGAGGCCATGGCGGCCGACCTGGTCCGCGTCGGCGTGACCTGCAAGGTGACCCGCACGAAGGTCCCGGGGCAACGGCAGCCCACCGTGCACCTCAAGCTCAGGATCCCCAAGGACTACCGCGATCGGCTGGTCATCAAGGAAGACGACTTCGCGAGCAAGCTCTGACGGCGACAGCCCCCGTCATCGTGGCGGGGGCTGTTGATCATCAGTGTTTGGCCGAGTCGTACGGCTCCTCGTGCCCCTCGTCGTCCACGATGACGATCTCACTCTCGATGGCCGGGGCCCGGAGCGCCTTCCGACGTGATGGAGCCGGCGGTACCGCCTCGCGAGGACCCGTCGCTGCTCTGGCCCCTGTCTGCTTGGCCGTCACGGTCTCTCCCCTGCCTGCTCGGCACGGGCGACTTCCCGGTTGGTGGCGAGGTCTTCGGCGATGCCGGCCGCGACGAGCGCTTCGGCCGGGGTGTGCCCGGTTCCGGCGAAGCGCCAGGCACCTTCGGCCACGGTCCCGTCGTCCCAGTCCGCGTACAGGCCGCAGGCGTGTTCGGCGCGGGCGGCTCTGAGCTGCCCATATGTAGTGGAGTAGGCCCGCGTCTTGGTCAGGCAGTGCCCCCGGTACCCGAGCATGTGGGCCCAGGCCCGAAGCCGCAGGTACTGAAGTTCGGGCAGGCCGCCGAGGCGCCAGGCAGTGGCGATGAGGGCGCGGACGTGCGGGCTGACCCGCAGGGCCTGTATCTCCGCCAGAGACTCGATGCGACGGTCGACAGCGCCGGCGGCCTCCACACTCTTGCTCGTGTACTTGGCGACGTAGGCCGCCACGGCATCGTCCGAGATGTGCCCGCCACCTCCCTTTATAAGGGGGTGCACATCCAGCTGAGCGCCGAAGCCGAGCCGTCCACCGCCGGAGGCCATCGAGTCGGGACCCGGGAGCGCCACGGCAGCGGCCGCCGAGCGGACGGCCTCCAGCAGGAGGTCTTCTGCTGCCCACGGCGGAGGCGGAGTAGTGGGACCGTCCGGGCCGTCGAGTCTGATGACGGCGTGGAAGTGGACGGCGCCACGCTTCTGGTACTCGGCGACCTTGGCGGTGGAGACCCTGACCAGGGTGCGCACCTCTGAGCGGCCGACGCCCGCCCCGGTGGCGAGGTGGTGGTACAGGTTGTCGCGGAAGGCCTTCCACAGGGCCGGGGCCATGGCGTTCCACAGGACGTGCCCAGGGTAGTCGTAGCAGTCCGCGCAGAGCGGTTGCCCGACGAGCGGCTCAGCCTCCAGGTGGGTTCGACCGCAGCCTTGGCGGCAGCTGTGCTCACACCGTCGACGCCGAGCCGGGTGGCAGTCGCCCGCCCGGTGAACCGGCCCGAACGATGGCGCGGTCAGGGTGACGAACAACCGCGGGTGCGTCCGTACCGTTTCCGGGACGCCTTTGCCGCCGACCAGGCCGGAGCGGACCAGGTGGAAGGTGTCGCCGCTGTGCTCCCGGGAGCAGGGCGCGCAGCGGGAGGCCCGCCGGTTGCGGCAGCGGACGGCGAGCCGGCCACCGGGTTCGGTGCCGGTCG
Source organism: Kitasatospora sp. NPDC002543 (assembly GCF_053594915.1). Taxonomy (NCBI): domain Bacteria; kingdom Bacillati; phylum Actinomycetota; class Actinomycetes; order Kitasatosporales; family Streptomycetaceae; genus Kitasatospora; species Kitasatospora sp. NPDC002543. The sequence continues at coordinate 65,493 of NZ_JBSFWR010000017.1, forward strand.
AGTAGTGGCGCAGGACTTCGCCGGTGTCGGCGTCGAGGGTGGTGGTGTGCCCAGCGAGGTAGAGCGGCTCGGCACACCCACCGGTGGTACGGATCTGCTCCAGCCAGCGGTTCAGGTCCGGCATCTCACCGAGGCGGACGAAGTCACGTTCTGTCAGCGGCAGTTGGCGCAGCCGCGCCTCCCGGTCGAGGAAGGCACGGCGTGCGGTGGGGTCGGTGTACGGGTTGGTGCCGGCGGTCATGGTGGATGTCTCCAGGGCCAGGGTCTGCCGGGCCCCGGCCGGGCCAGGCATGCGGTGGCGCGGCCGGGGGCGGCGGTGGGACGGGCGGGCTGGGTGGCTGGTCGGGTTGGCACGGTGATCACGCCTCTCAGGTGGTGTGGGTGAGTCCCTGGACGAGCCAGGTCACCGCGTAGACGACGGGGTCGGCCCAGCCGATGCGGTCGAGGTAGATCCCGAGGACGCCGACGAGGACGACGTGCCAGATCTTGAGTTCGCCGGAGCGGACCAGGAGGTAGGTGACGAGGGCCAGGACGGCGGTCAGGATGAGAGCGGCGCCCATCAGATGTAGACCCCTTCGTTCGGCTCGTCCGCCGTGTGGAGGCCGGGCCAGGACGGAGCCAGCCGGGCGTACTTCCTCGCCGCTCGGCGTGCCTGTTCGGGGGTGACGTGGACGGACCGGGCGCGGGTCCACCGGCCGTCGGCGCCAACCGTGATAGCGACGCCCTGCTCAGCGGCGGTGATCTGCTGCGCGGCAGCCAGGGCGTCCTTGTCGAGATCGCCCAGCGCCATCTCCGCCGTCCCGGCATCGTTCACCCGGTGGCAGACCCGGCCGGCCAACTGCGCCCGCAAGGCGGTCACCCCGGGGCCGAGGTCGGAGCCGACCCGTTGCCCCGCGACCACCAGGTGGACACCCAGAGCGGCACCGAGCTGGGCGAGCCGGAGCAGGTTGGTGGAGATCTCCCCCACCTCCGCCTTGTCATCCCTGGTCGCCACCAGGTACAGCTCCGCTACCTCGTCCACGATGACGACGACCGGCATCTTGCGAAGCTTCGGCGGCAGGTCCCAGACGGACCGGGCCCCGACCGAGCGGCACAGCTGCATCCGGGCTTCGGTCTCCGCGACCAGCTCCGCGAGCAGGTGGGCGGCTTCCGCCCGGGTGGCCGCCAGAGCCGACAGCCGGTCCTCGAACAGGGACAGCTCCATGCCGCCCTTGAGGTCGATGCCGAACAGGGCGACGCGTTGCGGGGCGAGTTCCTTCACCAGCGCGGCGATGAGGGTGGACTTCCCGGAGCGGGTCGCGCCGACGATCAGCCAGTGCGGCGTTCGCCGCAGGTCGATCGTCCAGGCCCGGCCGTCCTCCAACAGCCCGACCACCGCCCGCAGCAGCCTCTGCTTCAACCGGTACGGCGCCACCGGCGTGATCAGCGGGTCCCAGGCGAGCGCCGAGAGGGTGACGAACCCGCGCTCGTCCGCGACCAGCCGTACCGCGTGCACCCGCCAGGCATGGGTGAGCGCGTCGAAGGCCTCAGCGAAGTGCTCGGGCACCTGCCCAGGGTGAAGCCGCACCCGCACGTCGATGCCGCCACGCCGGCACTTCGCGACACCCAGCCGGGGCGGTGTCGGCCGAAGCGGATCCCCTCGGACCATCAAGTCCCCAACTCTGGCCCGCCCCGGACGTTTGGCCACAGCGAGGCCGAGGTTCGTGGTCAGACGCCGCCACGTCATCCGGACTCGGATCACGGTCGCCGGGTAGCCGAACAGGTGCCACCAGAGATAGGGGTGGCTGCGCCTCAACACCGGGGCCATGCTGAGCGCGATGAGCACCGTTGCCAGCATCGCCACCCAGAGCAGTTGAAGAACGATCACAGCCCTCCCCCGTTCTCCACCGCCGTGTTGTGGGCCACGGTCTCCAGGTCACGGGCCTGACCAGCAGCCTTGGTAGCGATGCCGGCGATGTGGTCGAAGAGCTGAGCCCCCTCGTCGTCCCGCCCGAACGGGTCGACTTCTTCGGCCAGGTCGCCGAGTTCACGCAGCAGGCCGCGCAGCTTCACGCGGGTCGCGCCGCTCATCAGGCGTCGCCGCCCTTGCGGGAGGCCGCCGGAGCCGGGACGGCAACCGGAACCGGGGTGATGGCGTCGGCCCGGAAGGACAGGCCGTGCCGGTCCCCCATCGCCCAGGAGAAGGCCGTCAGGCCGGTGACGTGCACCCGCACGCCCTCCACGACACCGACCGGTTCGCCGGACACGCTGATCTCGATGATCGAGGCCCGCCGGCCGTCCTGCCGGACCGCGACCCCGACCGTGTAGACGGTCTGGCCCTCCCGGTCCTTCCTGATCTCCCCGGTCTCGCGGTTCGCGATCCGCACTTCGGGGGCAACGATGCAGGTCATCGCGCCGAGCCGGGTTCCGTCCACGGGAATGGACTGCATGAGCGCACGCTCCTCTGACACCAAGGGCAGCATGACGTTAGTCGTCAAACGTACTTATCTTTGACGCCTCGGTGATGCCCCTCCTCGACGCCCCGACGCAAGCAATTCATGCTTACGTTTAACGGCTAGCAACTGACGACAGACCTAGAGATGCCGCCCGACCAGGGCAAACGACCACAGACGAACCCTCGAAAACGACACGGCACACGCGAAGCGGGCCCGTTCCCCGGCGTCCGCACCAAGGGGTCAACACCATGGCGATCATTCGGAACGAGGCACTGCACAAGCAGGTGGCGGCGGCGATGCGACAGTCCATCGCCACCGGCGAGTGGCCCCCCGGTACCCAGCTGCCCACCGAAACCGATCTCGCCGAGACCTACGGCGTCTCCCGCCCCACCGTCAGGCTCGCCGTCGCCGCCCTCCGCACCGAGGGGCAGTTGGACGTGAAGCAAGGCCGCGGCACCTTCGTCCGCGCCGCCGTCCACGGCCCGAGCGGCAGCCTGGACCGGACCATCACCGCCCAGGGCGACACCTTCTCAACGCCCGTCGACGCCTGGTTCGACCACGCCGAGAAACCCACGGTCTACCGCACCCGCACCGACGCCATCACCGCGCCGCTGCTGGAGATGGACCAGGACGAACTGATGCTCGGCTGCGACCGCCTCCTCAGCGACCCCGCCGGCGACGGCCGCGCCCTCCATCGCCTCCTGCTCCCCATGGAACGCATCGAGGCCACCCCACTCGCCCAACAGCCCGCCACCACCCCGGCCGAGGCCTACGCGATGCTCGCCGCCGCCGGCCACAGCCTCACCTGGTACGAGCGGGTCAGCGCCCGGGTCCCCCAGCCCGACGAGCGCGAAGCCCTCCAACTCTCCGAAGCCGCCGTCCTCCTGATCGCCCACCGCATCACCTGCGACCAGTCCACCGGCCTCCCCCTCATCCTCGAAGAGACCCGCCTGGGCGCCGAAACCACCGCCCTCACCTACGCCATCGACGCCCACAAGCCCAAGCGCGCCAAGGCCTCCCGCTAGTACCCCCGAACATGCCGAAGCCCCCACGTCCACACCGGGCGCGGGGGCTGTCGCAACTCCTCTTCACTTACTCAAGGGGCGCGCACAGCGCGCCGGCGCGCGGCCTTGCCGCTCGCCGCCGCTCCTGACTCCGCCCCGCGCCGGCGGCGGCCGGCCGCGCCCACCGCAACGTGCGGCCCAGTGAGCGCCGAGGTCAGTACCCGTCGTGGCTGAGGCTGGGCGGCTCCGCGGTTTTACCCACCTCCCCGGACCGGGACCCGCGTCGAGCAAGACCGGGGGGCCACTCGGCCAAACTGCGGTCAGGCCCAAAAGCCCTGACCGAGCCGCAGCAGCTTACGGCCCCCCGATCATGCCCGACCCCACCCCAGGCAGGACACCGGCCAAAACCGCTCCGCCGCCCTCATATTCATTACCTGGCACAGCGAGTCGGCTTCAGCGCCTGCCAGACACCTGGCCAGTCAGCCACTGGAACCACGCCACCTACCCGTTCCTGAGGAAAAGAACCCAGGGGCGCCAGTTAGAAAACTCTCCACCCTTGACTAGGAATTGCCACCTTTAGCGGCCAACCTATTACGCTTCTCGTGTTCACCGAGAGCATCATAAATGCTCATAAGCAATTCGGCAACATCTTCCCCCTGGTCAAGGGCGGACTCAAGAGCGGGCACCGCGCGGTTCAAATTCCTCTTACGGACATGGAGTTTACCGATATGGAAATAGGCGTGCGAGCTTCCACCTTCTACCGCCCGCTCGTACAGGCGAATGGCCTCTTTATGTTTACCCGAGCGCTCCATAAGGTAGCCCAAGCAGACTGCAGCGGCCATATCACCAAGTTCCACGCCGCGCCTGTACCAGAACCTAGCAGCTTTTGCATTCCCCATCGACTCCTGGATGAGCCCCATCTCAGAGTATGAGTCGACGCTGCCAGCCTCGATTGCTTTATTGCACCAAGAAAGCGCCTCTCGGGTATTCCGGGCCCTTCGGAACCTTCCTGCCAGGGCATACATCGCATGGGAGTCTCCAGCGGATGCAGCCTCGCGCAGGAGAATCATCGCTTCCGATTCCCTGCCTTGCCGGGAAATCAGGACGGCGAGGTTTGTCTTGGCGGAAATTGAGCCCGACTCAATGCAACTTCTATAGAAATCCTCTGCTTCACTCTCCCGCCCAGTCTCCCCGAGAATAATGGCGAGATTAAATGCAGCCCGACTATCCTTCTGAGAAACCGCGCGAAGAATGCGCTCTGCATCCTCAAGGCGCCTAGCTCGGTAAAGCAGCGTTGCTAGATTATTTCGAGCCCGGGCAAATCCATGCAGGGTTGCGATTTCATAAGACTCTTCCGCAGAATCGACGTCACCTCGCTCTTCGTGAAGCCGGCCGAGGTAGAAGTAAGCCTCGTTGTTGCCATCGAGGACGGCTGCGTTGAGCCAGTCCCAGGCCGTGTCATAGCTACCCTGGTCTAGCTTAAGCCGCCCAAGTATCATCTTGGCCATGGAGGGCCGAGTCTCCAACAATCCTTCAAAGAAGTCCTCGGCTGCAATCCAATTCTTTTCCTCTACATAGAGGCTGGCTAGGTGGTGTGCTGAGGCATGATCGCCCTTCGATGCCCCGGCGCGAAGAATCTCTAGCGCCTCAGTGGGCCGACCGTTTTGCTGAAGTGTGATTGCAAGGTTGGCGTGAGCAAGAAGATTCCCCTGAGATATTGCCCTACGGAACCAATACTCTGCTTCTTCTGGCTCGCCTCGCTGTGTCGCAAAGTACCCGAGATGGAACGACCCTTCACCCATCCCCGCATCTGCACTCAGAGCGTAAGCTTTTTCGGCAATTTCAACCCTCCCAAACTCCTCGGCTTTATGGCCGATAAAGTGAAGGGCTTTTGGAGGGAGCGTCTCTATGGCATACTCCCAGATAAAATCTGGCGGACGAGGAGAATTATGTTCACGTGAAATTGCATCTGGAAGATAATCAAACGCCACGTACGCATCATCGCCGTCTGGGATCAGGAGGCTGCTGGTAGCGTGCAGCGGTTGGGTCGCCCAGTGAAATGCGTCTTGAGTCGACTCGGGCCTAAGTCTGGCACCTCCGCGCTGCTTGAGATATTCGTCGTGAATTCCCAGCAGAACTTGACGAGGAATTGGCCAGCCAATTCCAATCCTCCTGAAATCCACTGCTGCCGCAACGAGGGAAGCGCCACGGGGGTTCAGGCCCGGGGCCCAAGCAGATCTCCAGTCAAGCATCAGCTGAGGGCCTGCGGCTAGATATTCAGCGATGCCGACTTCGCTGCTATGCCGCACCGCGTCCTTGAGTCGAGGGTCATCGACCCCTCTCACTCTCGAAATCTCCTGCTCGCTCCACCTTCGATCCAAATAAATGACGTGCGATCTGGAGATTACGCCACGGGAGTTCCTGAGAGACGCTTGGAGCTGGCTATTTTGACCTGGCATCATCCGAGGCGAAACCAGAGAGAGCTGTTCGGCGCGTATAGTGCCAATTACTACAGCGCCCGCTTGAAGTGCCGCATCGATCATTTCGCCAGTAACAGCAGGGGGTGAGAGGAATCTTTCTAGATCATCAAGCCAGATGGTCAGATTCCCTTTTTCGAGATGTGCCATACCGCGCGCGAGATCGCCGCCATCCTGTGGGCGATATAGAAAGCGATCCCCAAACCTTGATATTAGCGCCTCGTAGGCACAGCGCGACTTACCGGCCGTTGAATCGCCGGTAAGCAAAACAAATGATCCGGGGCGCAAGAGTGATGCCAGATCGAAATCTATATCTCGCTCGACATACGGGGGAACCCGGTCTCCATTTAGGCTAGGCGCGGGGTGCACACCCCAGGCGATGGGGTCGCTGCAATCTCTTACTCTTGGGAGACTTGAGAGCGCCGTGCCCCTGGCGGCATCAACTATGCCAGTATTCGGTTCTTGATCACGGCTCGCAAAATAGATCTGAACACCATGGCTCTGTTGAAATGCGGCGCCGTGATCGTGAGCGGAAGCATGCTGTGCCGGGCGCTCCTCCCGGTAATCGTCGCTCACTTTGATCCGTAGATCTGGGTTCCCGACCCTTGCTGGAATATCACCCCATGGTCACGCGCAACTGCATTCTGTTCTACTGAAGCCGAGCTGAAAATTGGGCGCATGGGATCTGCCAACAAGCTCGCGATTTCTGCCCTCAGGGTTTCGTCCTCGCGGAGCGCTCGCTTGATCTGATGGCGAAGAGCAGCAACAGCATCAGACTCCTCGCTATCGTTCGCTGCATCCTCAAGAGCAACCTCGAATGCAGCCTGACCGGTGGCGCTACTCCGCCGCCAGATAGACTGCAAGATCCGACGTCCAAAGTTGGCTGTAGCGTCTACTGCCGCGCCTTCGGCCCGTGTGAGCACCGATCCGCCGTACGCACTCAGGGCTGCAGTGACGTATGGACCTGCCTGCGTCACCAACTCCGCGATCTCGGTACTCACCGCACGCTCCCTCCCTGTTCTTGTAACGAGTTACAGCCTAGAGGCAAGAACGCCCAGGAGTGGTGCGCTTGGACATGTCCAAGCCGGGACGTCCATGCGACGAGATGTCTGCGCCACCGTCAGGCCAAGCGATCTCGAATGCTGGATGCTAGGCAGAGGAGTCCCGTGAGACTCGTCCACCCTTCTGGAACGCCCTCAAGGCGGACCAGTGCCCCGCCCTGAGCATCGGTGTCGGCGATCGCCCGAAGTTGCGAGCGGTCCACACCGCACGCCGCCAGGAGGGAGTTCACCTCGTCCGCCGTCCGTCTCGCGACTCGCCAGCCGGCGGCGTAGTCGACGCCTGGCAGCCACACCCACGAGTCCGGGTCGAGGCTCTCCGCCAACTCCGCACCGAAGTCGTCGTCCTCGTCCAACTGTCCTTCAACTCCCCTGGTCAAGAACCAAACCGGCCATCCGTGCACAGACATGCCGAGGAGCCCGATACCATCGGCACCGGGTTCCGACCCACCGGACCACCCCTGTTCCCGCCAAGGTCTCGGGGTGGTCCGGCACGTCTTCTGTTGTCCCTGGTCAGGTCACGCGCGGTCGCGCGTCGGCTCCTCCCTGCCGAAGATCCGGCTGAACAGTTCCGCCTCGCTCAGACCGGCCAGCGGGTCCTCAACTCCGGTCTCCTCGCGCCAGATACGGCGCATCAGCTGCGCTCGCTGCCCCGCGGCGTAACCCGGCTCGTCGCACCACGCCATCACGTCACGGTGTGCGGCTCGACGCCCCGGCGAGACGGCGCGCACCGGCCAGGAGAACTGGCCGTCCAGAAGCCACCAGGTCGAGACGCAGTCCCGCCAGGCCCTCAGCCGCCGGATCACTGCGGCGCCCCGGGGCCGGCGGGGTAGAGGCGGACCACGGTCGGGGTCAGGTCGAGGAAGGCAAGGGCCCGCACCTCCCCGTGCGTCGCGAGCCGGCGCCCGACCGACGGCACCGCCGACGGCCCGAACAGCTCGGCGAAGTACCCCTGCTGGTCGGGGCTGAGCGGCAAGGCGCCCAACGTGGCCAGCAGCGCGGCCATCGCGTCCGGCAGCCTGTTGAAGCGCGCGGGCGCCGTCACGCCTCGGACTTCCACGATCACCGGGAACGGGTACGGCGTGCCCGCCGAGGTCGTGTGCACGGTGTCTCGGTCATGCCTTCCCCCTCCTCCGTGCGTTGCGCTTGGTCGCCGATCCGTTCGGCGTCCCTTCCACGGCTTCCAGTTCCACTCGCACCCGGACCGAGGGCCAGCCACCGACCCGCTTCACCTCACCGACGTACTCCGCCGAGCCCGCGTACGGCCTGTGCGCGTCCAGCGTCCACTTCAAGTACTCGCGGATCGGCGTGATCACCTCGTCGAGGGTCTTCGGCCAGTCGATGGGGGTCGCAAGTTCCACCGCCTCCAGCAGCGAGACCAGCGACTCCGCGTGCTTCAACGCGCTCTCGGCCGTGGACAGCAACTCGGCGTGGTCCATCTCCGCCAGGGGCACCCCGGTGCGCACCCGCTCCACGGCCCAGTAGGCCTCATCGACCCGCCATTGCCCCAAGCTGAGGGCGATGTGCGGAAACCGGTCGGCGGGGCGCGCAGGAGCGCCCGTGCCCGCATCCACGGGAAGCCCCATCACCCGGACACCTCCCCCGCACGGCGCGGGTGCCACGCGTGGACACGGACCATCCGGCCGTTCACCACGATGACCCGGGTCACCGCCCTCAGCAGCCCCACACCGCAGTAGAAACACCGGGTCTCCGTCGACCCGGGCGCCCGCTTGCTCACGACGCACCGCCTCCCGGGCCCACCAGAGCCCAAACGATCTTCCCGAAACCCTCCGGGCGAGGCACGAAGCCCCACTCCACGGACAGGGCTTCCACCAGGCACAGCCCCCGCCCCGACTCGGCGTCCAGGCCAGCGGACCGCCGGATCACCGGCTTCTCGCTGCTCGCGTCGTGCACCTCCAACCGAAGGTGATCGACCACCATCTCGAAGCGGACGTAGATCCGCCGCCCCTTGGACACCCTGGCGTGCTTCACCGCGTTGCTCACCAACTCGTCGAGCACCACCGCGGCGTCGTGCGCGAGAACACCCCCGCCCGGCACACTGGCTAGGAAGGTGCGAAGGTGCAGCCGGGCCACGCCGGCGGACCTTCGGTGGCGGGTGAGCCTCACCTCGAACGCGGGTATCCCGCCGTCCATCTCAGGCGACTCAGCAGTGCCCTGGGGTTCTCCCAAGCTCATCAAAGCGCACCACCCTCCCGGTGCCCACAGGGACGACCGGACCTCGACAACCCGGCCCTTGCCATCAGGTTGCCGAGAGGGAGTGCGAACTTCGTACCCAAGGTGATTACCCAATGTGGGTAAACTCACAGGTAATCAACTTCCTTGCGGCATCTATTGATCGATAGCGGGGGCTGCGGTGACCGATGCGCGCGTTCCGGACCGGCTCCCGGCCGGCCTGCTCGCCAACCCCGAGATGATCGCGGCATGCCGAAGCCGCGACTTCGCCGCGGTGTTCCGGCTGCTCAAGCTCGCCGGAATCTACCCCTCGCTCATCGCCCGCGCCTGCGACATGACCCCGAGCCGGGTCGGCGAGATCGCCTCCGGGAAGCGCAAGATCGAGAAGATCGACCTCATCGAACGGATCGCGGACGGCCTCCACATCCCCGGACACATGCTCGGGCTGGCCGCCAGGGAGTGGGAACAGGAGACGCCCCTCCCCTCGCCCAGGCGCCGCGTGCCGGAGCCGTCCGCTACCGGGCAGGGCCTCAACTCACCGATCGACCCCGAGTTCTTCGTCAGCCACCTGCGCGGCCTGATGCCCCGGCCACTACCGGGCCGCGAACCTGCTCGGCTCCCGCCACGCGCTCGACGCGGTGACCCGACACGTCCGGTTGCTCGACCGCATTCAGCAAGACGCCGCCGGGCGTGCCCGGGACGATCTCCTCATCATCGGCGCCCGCACCGCGGAGTTCCTGGGCTGGCTCAACCAGGATCTCGGCGACTTCGACCAGGCCCTCTACTGGTCGGACCGCGCCATGGAATGGGCGCAGGAAGCGGGCGATGACGTCATGGCCGCCTACGTGCTCTTCCGGAAGAGCAACCAGGCCACCGCACGGCGCGATGCCCAGAAGGCCATCAGCCTCGCTCGCGCCGCGCAACGAGCCGCCGGCGCCACCCTCCGCATCCGCGCGCTTGCCGCTCAGCAGGAGGCCCAGGGCCACAGCCTCACGGGCAACCAGCGCTTCGCCCAAGCCAAGTTCGACGAGGCCCACGGACTCGCCGCCGAACCGGACGACTCCCACGCGGACGATGCCCTCGATCTGGCGTACTGCACGCCGACGTACATCGAGATGCAGCGCGCGAACTGCCTGCTCGAACTGGGCGACCCGCGAACGGCCGTGGACATGTTCGAGGCCGAGCTCCAGATCCTGCCCTCGATCTACCGCAACGACCAGGGCGTGTACCTCTCCAGGTTGGCGCGCGCCTACGCGGTGTCCGGCGAACCCGAGCAGGCCACCGCAGCGGCAGACCGGGCACTGTCAATCGCCATCGACACCGAGTCCGCCCGAGCCATGTCCGAACTGTCCGCAGCAGGCAGGGCACTCCAGCGGTGGAGAGCCGTACCCGAAGTAGCCACGTTCACTGGCCGCTTGACCCTGATGAGCGGCGGATCCCCTCTCGACCGCCGTTGACCTGATGAGAGAGGCTGGGCCCATGGACGCACTGATCACGGCCGCCACCTCCGCAGACGAACGCCGGCGCGGCGCCAAGGTCGCCGTGCTGCCGGTCGGCAGCTTCGAGCAGCACGGCGATCACCTGCCCCTGACTACCGACACCGTCGTCGCCAGCCTGATCGCCCAGCGGATCGCCACCGACTACGACCTGTTCCTCCTGCCACCCATCACGCTGTCCTGCTCCCACGGGCACGCCCACATGCCGGGCACCGTCAGCATCAGCGCGGCCACGCTCTACGCCGTGATCAACGACACGTGGAAGTCCCTCCGGGCGTCCGGCGTCCCCGGTCTGCTGATCGTGAATGGGCACGGCGGGAACTACGTCCTCTCGAACGTGGTCCAGGAGGCCAACACCGAGGGCCCACGCGTCGCCCTCTTCCCGGTCCGCGAGGACTGGCACCAGGCCCGCGAAGCCGCCGCCCTGGAGAGCAGCGGCGCCGAGGACATGCACGGCGGCGAGTTGGAGGTGTCCCTCCTCCTCCACGGCGCGCCCCACCTCGTCCGCGAAGGCATCGAGGGCGACGACTGCGATGCCCCGGAGCGCCCCCACCTCCTCACTCTGGGCATGGCCGGCTACACCCGGAACGGGATCATCGGCCGCCCGTCCCTCGGCACGGCCGAGAAGGGTAAGGCCATCCTGGAGAGCCTGTCCCGCTCGGCCGCCTCGCACTTGTCACTCATAGGGGGTAGCTGACAGTTACTGGGCGCCACTCGAAGGTGGGGAACTCCAGCAGAGCTGGCTCTGCCGCGCATTGGGGCCTTCTCAGACAGGGTCGAGGTGGGTCCACCCGCATCGCTTCAAGGCCCTGACTCCTATCAAAATGTGACGGCGCCCCTCCTGGCGGGAGCGCCTACTCAGGCTTCAGCTTCAGGGTCGCTCACTTGGACGGATGCTTTGACATCAGGTGCCGTGGCCTGATCTTCGGCCGCAAGCTTGAAGGCCTCGGAAATCAGCTGCTCCTGCACGGCTGGGGTCAGCTGGGAGTCGATCTTGAAGCTACGGCCATCGGGGAGGGTCAGCTCTAGGAGAGTCGGCTTCTTGCGCTCCGCCAACCACTTGACCACGACCGTGCGGATTGTCATCAAGCTGCCACCAGAAGCAAGAACGCTCAGCACCTCCATGACATCCATAGAGGGGTATACGCCTGCAACGCGAAGCTTTCGAAGGATGTCGTCCATCCGCTTGTCGACAACCTCAACCCTGCACCGGACCCCATCCAGGTCATGACACGAAAGCAGTAGCTGGGCGTTCAGGTCCCGCAAGGCAACGTACTCGCTCTCGTCATTGCCAACACGGATCTGGATGTTCCAGTGCATGCGCCCCCCCACAGATAGCTGGTCTGAGCCTGAGTATGCCCCCAGAGCGGTGACTTCGGTCATGTTGCCCAATGCAGCCAGCTTCAGACCCGACGCACTTGCCACCGCTGAGCCCGTGCAGGCTCGACGCGGCAAATCACAAGCCCGCCCAATGCAGGAGCCCTCCCCAGACAAATCGGGGAGGGCTCTACGCGTGGCCTCAGAGCCTCAGACCCACTCGATCGAGGACTCGATGCCCGGGGCACTCCGGGCGGCGGGCAGAGGGGTCCTCCGGCCGCCTTGCCGGGCCTCCCGGGAGGAGCTGGAAGACCCGTCCGGGGCGCGGCTCAGGCCGAGCGCGCCCAGGACGAGCTCCCGCTCACCCTCCGAGAGGCTGTGAAGTAGGTCACACAGCTCGCTCGCCGTGTCACCCACGCCACCATGCATTCCTACTGGCCAGGGCCGTTGACGACCGTCAGCGGGAGCAGCTTCTTGCCCGTCGGGCCGATTTGTATGGCCGTGTCCATCTGGGGACACACGCCGCAGTCGAAGCACGGGGTCCAGCGGCAGTCGTCGACCTCGACCTCCTCCAGGGCGTCCTGCCAGTCCTCCCAGAGCCAGTCCTTGTCGAGGCCGCTGTCCAGGTGGTCCCAGGGCAGCACCTCCTCGTAGGTGCGCTCGCGGGTGGTGTACCAGTCGACGTCGACGCCGGTGCCGGCCAGGCCCTTCTCGGCGCAGAGCATCCAGCGGTCGTACGAGAAGTACTCGCGCCAGCCGTCGAAGCGGCCGCCGTCCTCGTAGACCGCGCGGATGATCGCGCCGACCCGGCGGTCGCCGCGCGAGAGCAGGCCCTCGACGATGCCCGGCTTGCCGTCGTGGTAGCGGTAGCCGATGTTCTTGCCGTACTTGCGGTCGCCGCGGATCGAGTCGCGCAGCTTGGCGAGGCGGGCGTCGGTGTCCTCGGCGGACAGCTGCGGGGCCCACTGGAACGGGGTGTGCGGCTTGGGCACGAACCCGCCGATGGAGACGGTGCAGCGGATGTCGTTCTGGCCGGTGACCTCGCGGCCCTTCTGGATGACGTTCTTCGCCATCTCGCCGATCTGGAGCACGTCCTCGTCGGTCTCGGTGGGCAGGCCGCACATGAAGTACAGCTTCACCTGGCGCCAGCCGTTGCCGTAGGCGGTGGCGACGGTGCGGATCAGGTCCTCCTCCGACACCATCTTGTTGATCACCTTGCGCATGCGCTCGCTGCCGCCCTCGGGGGCGAAGGTGAGGCCCGAGCGGCGCCCGTTGCGGGACAGCTCGTTGGCGAGGTCGATGTTGAAGGCGTCGACGCGGGTGGACGGCAGCGACAGGCCGATCTTGTCCTCGGTGTAGCGGTCCGCGAGGCCCTTGGCGATGTCACCGATCTCGGTGTGGTCGGCGCTGGACAGCGACAGCAGGCCGACCTCCTCGAAGCCGGTCGCCTTCAGCCCGCGCTCCACCATCTCGCCGATGCCGGTGATGCTTCGCTCCCGCACGGGGCGCGTGATCATGCCGGCCTGGCAGAAGCGGCAGCCGCGGGTGCAGCCGCGGAAGATCTCCACGGACATCCGCTCGTGCACCGTCTCGGCGAGCGGGACCAGCGGCTGCTTCGGGTACGGCCACTCGTCGAGGTCCATCACGGTGTGCTTGGACACCCGCCACGGCACGCCCGGGGCGTTCGGCACGATGCGGCCGATCCGGCCGTCGGCCAGGTACTCCACGTCGTAGTACTTCGGGACGTACACCCCGCCGGTACGGGCCAGGCGCAGCAGCAGTTCGTCCCGGCCGCCGGGGCGGCCCTCGGCCTTCCAGGCGCGGATGATCTCCGTGATGTCGAGGACGGCCTGCTCGCCGTCGCCGACCACGGCGCAGTCGATGAAGTCCGCGATCGGCTCCGGGTTGAAGGCCGCGTGGCCGCCGGCGAGGACGATCGGGTCGTCGTCGGTGCGTTCCCGGGACTCCAGCGGGATGCCCGCCAGGTCGAGCGCGGTCAGCATGTTGGTGTAGCCGAGCTCGGTGGAGAAGGACAGCCCGAACACGTCGAAGGCCTTCACCGGTCGGTGGGCGTCCACGGTGAACTGCGGGACGCCGTGCTCGCGCATCAGCGCTTCGAGGTCCGGCCAGACGCTGTAGGTGCGCTCGGCGAGGACGCCCTCGCGCTCGTTGAGCACCTCGTACAGGATCATGACGCCCTGGTTGGGCAGGCCCACCTCGTAGGCGTCGGGGTACATCAGTGCCCAACGGACGTCGCAGGCGTCCCAGTCCTTGACGGTCGAGTTCAGCTCGCCGCCGACGTACTGGATCGGCTTCTGGACGTGCGGGAGGAGGGCCTCCAGGCGTGGGAAGACCGATTCGACAGTCATGTACTAGGAACCCTTACGACGTGATTCGGTGCCGCGGTCCGGCACGGGAGGGGTGACCCTCAAGGGTAGCCCAATCCGGGGAACGGGCTGTCTGCCCCGGATCACGGGCCGTCCGCGCTCCGGCGCGCCCCCGGACGGCCGCGGCCTTCCCGTTCCCGCCGGTGTCCGCCACCGGTCCTGGCCGTCCGCCCGCACCCGCTGGTGCCCGCCCCGGCACGCGCGGTGCGCGCCCGACGGCCGGTGCAGTCCGCCGTTGACACGCCCGGACGGGCCGTGCGGTACTGACAGGGCTCCGCCAAAGAGATCTGCACCCCTTCCGGACAAGGAAGTTGAGTCGTACGCTCGGCCCTCGCCGGTTTTTCCGGCCGGCGTTCCTCTCCCTCCCACGGGCCGCCCCGGTACGGCCCCGTCCGTCTCCGCCAGGCCCCGCCCCGGCCCCGCGCGGCCGCCGTCCCGGCCCGCGGATGCCACGCCCCGCCCCTTCACCCGTCCCCGTCCCCCGCCCGCACGCCGTGCCCGGCGGCGCACCCGCACGCCCGCGCCCCGGCGGCCGTACGACCGGCGCAAGGAGAACCATGACCGACACCGGTCGGAGGATCCGCCCGCTCCGGACCCTCGACACCCGGCCGGCCCGCTACCCCACTCCGGCCCAGGCGGAGTCCGCCGCACGGCGGCTCGCCCTGCGGCACCCGGACCGCTGCCGGCTGCGCGAGGTGGGCCGCTCCCGGGCCGGACGCCCGCTGCTGCTGCTCTCCGTGGACCGCGGGCCGCGCGCCGTGCTGGTGGTCGGCGGCCCGCACCCCAACGAGCCGGTCGGCACCGCCGGGGCCGTCCGGCTCGCCGAGGTGCTGCTGGACCACCCCGCCCGCCCTGGGCTCTCCTGGCACCTGCTGCTCTGCCTCGACCCGGACGGCGCCGCGCTCAACTCCGGCTGGCTGGACGGCCCGCTCACCATGCGGCGCCACTACGAGCACTTCTTCCGCCCCTCCTTCGAGGAGCAGCCCGAGCTGCTGCCCGCCCCCGGCTCCGGCCGCCCGCCGATGCCGGAGAGCGTGGCGCTGACCGGGCTGATCGACGAGCTGCGCCCTTTTCTTCAGTGCTCGTTGCACGGGGTGGACTTCGGCGGCGCGTTCGCCCAGCTCACGCGTCCCGTCCTGGGGCTGGCCGGGCGCTTCGCCCGCTCCGCGCAGCGGGCTGGCGTCCCGCTCGACGTGGACTCCTACGACGCGATCGGCTGGGCCAGCCCGGACCCTGGCACCTATCTGATGCCGGCCCCGGGCACCGGGGGCTCCCTGGCCCTGCCGGACGAGCCCGAGCTGTCCACCTGGTCGTACGCGGCCCGGTACGGCGCGGTCACCGCGGTGCTGGAGGTCCCGATGTGGGCCGTGGACGCGGTCGGTGACGCCCGCCCCCACCCGGCCGGCCGGCGGGCCCTCGCGGATGCCGCCCGCGACCTCACGCTGGGCGCCGAGGAGCTCGCCGGACTGCTTCCGGGCGTCCCGGCGCACGGCCACGAGGCGTACGGCCACGAGGCGTACGGCGCGCTGCTGCGCACCGCGGAGTCCAGTCTGGCGGTCGCCCCGCGGGTGGCCGAGGAGTGGCTGGAGCGCTGGGGCGCCGAGCCGCTCACGACCTCCCGGGTGACCACCGCGGGGCTGGTCGCGGCGCGGGTGCCGCTGCGGGTGGCGTCGGTCCTGCTGCGGCTGCTGGCCGACGCCCGCGGCCCGGCCGCCGAGGCCGCCCGCGAGCGTGCCCGCGCGGTCGTCGCCGACAGCCTCGACCGGTTGCGCCGGCACTTCGGCGTCCGCTGGGTCCCGGTCCAGGAGCAGCTCGCGCACCAGACCCGCGCCGTCCTCGCCACCGCCGACTGCCTGCTCTGACCGGGCCCGGCCGGACGAAGGCCGACGACCGTCAGCAGGACGGGAGTCGGCGAACACTTCGACCGGCCCGGCGGGCGCCGACCGGCCCGGGAACGGCGGCGGGGCCGGCCCGGGAGATCCCGGACCGGCCCCGCCGCACCGCGCCGCGCGCTCAGGCCGCTATCGGCCGCTGGCTCCGCACCGCCTGGAGCAGCCCGATGGCGATCCAGTTCGCGAACATCGAGGAGCCGCCGTACGAGACGAACGGCAGCGGGATGCCCGCGACCGGCATGATGCCCAGGCACATCCCTATGTTCTCGAAGGCCTGGAAGGACAGCCAGGCGATGACCCCGGCCGCGACGATCGTGCCGTACAGGTCGGTCGCCTGCCGGGCGATCCGGCAGGCCCGCCAGAGGACCACCCCGACCAGCGCGATGATCGCCAGCGCGCCGATGAAGCCCAGTTCCTCACCGGCCACGGTGAACACGAAGTCGGTCTGCTGCTCCGGCACGAACTGTCCGACGGTCTGGGTGCCGTGGAACAGCCCCTTGCCGGTCAGCCCGCCCGAGCCGATCGCGATCCGGGCCTGCGCGGTGTTGTAGCCGACGCCGTTCGGGTCGAGCTGCGGGTTGGCGAAGGCGGCGAAGCGGTCGATCTGGTACTGGCTCAGCAGCCCGAACTTCCAGATCGCCACGCACCCGGCGGTGCCCGCGACCAGCAGCCCGAGCACCCAGCGGTTGGCCGCGCCGGAGCCGAGCAGGATGCCCAGCACGATCGCGGCCATCACCATGACCGAGCCGGCGTCCGGCATCAGCAGCACTATGCCCATCGGCAGCCCGGCCCAGATCAGCCCCCGGAACACCGCCCGGTGCGAGGGGAACTCCCGCTCCCCCGCGTCCACCTGGTCGGACAGCACGACCGCCATCGCCAGCACGATCGAGAGCTTCGCGAACTCGGCGGGCTGGATCGAGAAGCCGCCGCCGAGCTGGATCCACGAGTGCGCGCCGTTGATGGTCGAGCCCAGCGGGCTGAGCGTGGCCAGCAGCATGAGGATCACGCCGACGTACAGGAACGGCACGATCGTGCGGAAGCGCCGGCTCCCTATCGCTATCACCACGGAGCACAGCACCAGCCCGACCACGAAGTTGGTCAGGTGCCGGTACAGGAAGTACTGCGGGTCCCCGTGGGTCAGCGAGTCGCGTCCGCGGGTGGCCGACCAGACCAGCAGCGAGCTGCCGGCCGACAGGGCCAGCGCGGCCACCAGCAGTATCCAGTCCAGCCGCCAGAGCGGGGAGTCCTTGGCCAGGGCCTTGGAGACCCCGCGGCGCTGCGGGGCCAGCCGCAGCTGCCGGTACGAGCCGTAGGAGGTCATGCCCGTCCCCTTCCCGGTCCGCGCGAGGGTTCGAGCGCGGCGTCGGCCGCGGTGTACGACGCCGGGCGGTCGGCCGGCGGCGTCTCGTCGAGGAAGGCCGAGGCCGGGGCCGGCTGCGCCGCGGCCGTGTCGAGCAGCGCCGGGGCCGGCACGGCGGCCTGGGCCTGCGCCGGAGCCAGGGCCTGGGCGCCCGGCGCCTGGTCGACGCCGTAGGCGACCGGCTTGATGATCGCGGTGCCGTCCGGGTTGAACTTCGGCAGCTCGGCCTGCGGCGCCGGCAGCAGCGCCTTGCCGTTGTCGATGGCGCCCTTGTCGTCGACGCCGTACAGCGCCTGGTAGATCCGGCGGATGGCGTCACCGGAACCGCCGGAGCCGGTGCCGCCCTGGCTGATCGTCATGACGACCGCGTAGTCCTTGCTGTACGTGGTCAGCCAGGAGGTGGTCTGCTTGCCCTCGACCTCGGCGGTGCCGGTCTTGGCGTGCAGCGTGATCTTGTCCTGCGGCCAGCCGTTGAACTTCCAGGCGGCGGTACCGGTCTTGATGACGCTCTCGGTGGCCTGGTCGATGTAGCTGAGCAGCTTCTGGTCGCCGGGGAACTTGGCGTCCTCGTGCGGGGGGATCTCGCGGACGAGGTCGCCGCCGGGGCTTATCACGGCCTTGGCGACGGTCGGCCGGTAGAAGGTGCCGCCGTTGGCCAGCGCCGAGTAGATCCGGGCCATCTGGACCGGGGTGACGAGGGTGTCGCCCTGGCCGATCGCGAAGTTGACGGCGTCACCGGCGCGCATCTGGTAGCCGTCGACGCAGTTCTCCCGGGCGATCTGGTCGGAGTAGCTGTTGCCGCCCTTCTGCCCCTGCGCGCACCAGGCGTCCTTGTTGTTGTCGTAGAAGGACTGCTTCCACTGCCGGTCGGGCACCCGGCCGGGCACCTCGGACGGCAGGTCGATGCCGGTCTTGGCGCCGAGGCCGAACTCGTGGGCGGTCTTGAAGAACCAGTCGCCCGGGTCCTTCTTGGGCTTGATGCCGCCGTCCTTCAGCCACTGGTCGTACGCCAGGCCGTAGAAGACGGTGTCGCAGGAGACCTCCAGCGCCTTCTCCAGGGAGATCTGGCCGAAGTTCTCGCTCTCGAAGTTCTTGAACTCGCGGCCGCCGATGGTCATGCTCTTCGGGCAGTCGTAGCGGCCGTCCAGCGAGTAGCCGGCCTGCACGGCGGCGGTGGTGGAGATGACCTTGAAGGTCGAACCGGGGGCGGACTGGCCCTGTATGGCCCGGTTGAGCAGCGGGAAGTTGGACTCCTTGCTGGTCAGCGACTGGTAGTCCTTGCCGCTGATGCCGCCCACCCAGAGGTTGGGGTCGTAGGTGGGGGCGCTCGCCATCGCGACGATCCGCCCGGTGTGCACGTCCATCACCACGGCGGCACCGGAGTCGGCCTCGTAGTTGCGGTTGGTGACCTTGTCGAAGGTGTTCCGGGCGTCGTTCATGGCCTGCGCCAGGTTGTCCTCGACGACCTTCTGCACCCGGGCGTCGATGCTGGTGACCAGGTTGTCGCCGGTCTGCGGGGCGACGGTGCCGGCGTTGCCGATCACCCGGCCGAGGTTGTCCACCTCCAGCTTGGTGATGCCCGCGGTGCCGCGCAGGTCGCGGTCGTACACCGACTCCAGGCCGGCCCGCCCGATCTGGTCGGCCGGCAGGTAGCGGTCCAGGCCGCTCTTGCCGGCGGTCTTGCTGACCTCCTCGTCGGTGACCGGCGAGAGGTAGCCGAGCACCTGGGCCATGTTGGCGCCCTCGGCGCCGGTGTAGCGGCGCACGGCGGTGGGCTGCGCGGTGACCCCGGGGAAGTCCTCGCGGCGCTCCATTATCTGCATCGCCTGCTGGGTGGTCGCTTCCTTGGTGACCGGGATCGGCTGGTACGGCGAACCGTTCCAGCAGGGCTGCGGGGTCTTGGCGTCGCAGAGCCGGACCTTCTCCTGCACGTCCTTGGCGGGCATCCCCAGCACCTCGGCCAGCCGGGCCAGCACGGCCTTGCCGCCGTCCTTCTGCTGGAGCAGCGAGGTGCGGCTGACCGAGACGACCAGCCGGGTCTCGTTGCCGGCCAGCACCCGCCCGGAGGCGTCCAGGATCTCGCCGCGGACGGCCGGTTCGACCACCTCGCGGATGTGGTTGCCGGTCGCCTTCGCGGTGTACTCCTTGGCGTTGCGGATCTGCAGGTACCACAGCCGCCCGCCGAGGGTGGCGAGCAGCGACAGCACCAGGATCTGCAGCACCACCAGACGGATCGTCACCCGTCGGGTGCGTCCGGTCTCGGGGATGTTGCTCACGTCTCGTGCGCTCCAGGATGCGGGGAGGTCGGGTGGTCGGGGCCGGGGCCGGGCCGGTTACGGGCGGCGGGCGAAGCCGGGCACGCGCCGCTTCTTGTACGACGGGCCGGACGAGGCGTCGCGGGTGGTGCGGTAGCGGGACAGCGTGCCGAGGCCGGAGCCGCCCTCGTCGTCGTCCGCGGCGGCCACCGGGTCGCGGCCGAATCGGCGGCCGAGGTACATCACCAGCGGCACCACGAAGGGCGCCAGCAGCAGGTCGTAGAGCAGGGCGCTGATCACCAGTCCGCCGAGGCCGACGTGCCGGGCCGCGGTGTCGCCGACCAGGGCGCCGACCATCGCGTAGAGCAGGGTGGAGGCGATCGCGGCGGCGCCGACGACGACGAGCGAGCCGGCCACGGAGCGCTGGCGGCCGTGGTCGGGGCGCAGCAGTCCGGCGGCGTAGCCCATCAGGCAGAGCACCAGCGCGTAGCGGCCGATGGCGTGGTCGGAGGGCGGCGCGAGGTCGGCGAGCAGGCCTCCGGCGAAGCCGACCAGGCAGCCGCCGGTGGGCCCGTAGACCATGGCCAGGCCGACCACGACGAGCAGCAGTATGTCCGGGGTGGCTCCCGGGAGCTGGAGCCGGCCGAACACGCTGACCTGGAGGATCAGGCCGAACAGGACGAGGCCGGCGGAGACGGGGATGCGGGCGAGGCGCATGGCTCAGTTCCCCCCAGTGGGCTTGGCGGGCGGGGCGGCGGGCGCGACGGCCGGGACCTGGCCGGGCGCGGTGGCCGGACCGGGCGCGGTGGCGGGCTGGCCCGCGGCGGGCGCCGGCGGCAGGATGGCGTCGCGCGGGTCGGTGCGCGGCGGCACGACCACCACGCCGACCAGGTCCAGCCGGGTGAACTGGACGAAGGGCTCGACCAGGACGGTCTTGGTCAGCTGGCCGGCGTTGGCCTGGACCTCGACGACCTTGCCGACCGGGACGCCGGGCACGAACGGGCGGCCGCTCTGCGAGCCGAAGGTGACCAGCCGGTCGCCGGCCTTGACCTGGGCCTTGCCGTTGAGCAGGGAGACCTTCATCGGGCTGTCGCCGCCGCCGGAGGCGAAGCCGATCTCGTCGCTGCCCTCCAGCCGGGTGCCGGCGGAGAAGCCGGGGTCGGAGGCGAGCAGCACGGTGGCGGTGGTGGGGGCGACGGTGGTGATCCGGCCGACCAGGCCCTGACCGTTGATCACCGTCATGTCGCGGGTGAGGCCGTCGTCGCTGCCGGCGTCGATGGTGATGGTCCAGGAGAAGCCCTGGGCCGGGCCGATCGCGATGACCTGGGCGGCCTTGACGGTGTAGCCGCCGGATCCGGCGGTGCGCAGCAGTTCGTCCAGCTGCTTGGTGCGGCCGGTCGCCATGTCGGAGGAGGCGAGCTTCTGCCGCAGCTCGGTGTTCTCGCGGGCGAGCTGGTCGGTGCGGCCGCTGTCGGTGGCCGCGTCGCGGAAGGCGCGGACGGTGTCGGCGACCGGGTCGACGACGGTGGCGGCTCCGCGTTCGACCGGTCCGAGGACACTGGCGGCGGCGTGCCGGGCCGGGCCGAGCGGGGAGTCCTCACCGCCCTTGATGTCCACGGTGATCAGCGCGAAGGCGACGGCCACCAGCAGGATCAGCAGCAGCCGGCTCTCTCGTGTGTCCCTCACGGTGCTGGTACTGCCCCTTCGTACCCGGCCGCCGCCCGGGGCTGTGGGGCCCGGGCGGCGGCCCGTTCAGTCGAGTGTCGGATGTGGCGCGTGGTACCGGTGGTGCGGCGATCTGTCAACGACGCGGTGAGGCGTCGAGTACCTGCTGGAGTGCCTCGAACTCCTCGACGCACTTGCCGGAGCCGAGTGCGACGGAGTCCAGCGGGTTCTCCGCGATGTGGATCGGCATGCCGGTCTCGCGGCGCAGCCGCTCGTCCAGGCCGCGCAGCAGGGCGCCGCCGCCGGTGAGCACGATGCCCCGGTCCATGACGTCGCCGGCCAGCTCGGGCGGGCACTGGTCGAGGGTGGTCTTGACCGCGTCGATGATCGCGTTGACCGGCTCGTCGATGGCCTCGCGGACCTCGGCGGCGGAGATGACCACGGTCTTGGGCAGGCCGCTGACGAGGTCGCGGCCGCGGATCTCGGCGTGCTCGTCCTTCTCGCCCTCCAGGCCGAAGGCGCTGCCGATGCTCATCTTGATCTGTTCGGCGCTGCGCTCGCCGAGGAGCAGCGAGTACTCCTTCTTGATGTGCTGGACGATCGCGTTGTCCAGCTCGTCGCCGGCCACCCGGATGGACTGGGCGGTGACGATGCCGCCGAGGGAGATCACGGCGACCTCGGTGGTGCCGCCGCCGATGTCGACGACCATGTTGCCGGTGGCCTCGTGGACGGGCAGGCCGGCGCCGATCGCGGCGGCCATCGGTTCCTCGATGATGTGCACCTGGCGGGCGCCCGCCTGGGAGGAGGCCTCGATGACGGCGCGGCGCTCGACGCCGGTGATGCCGGAGGGCACGCAGACCACGACGCGGGGGCGGGCCAGGTAGCGGCGGCGGTGGATCTTGAGGATGAAGTAGCGCAGCATCCGCTCGGTGATCTCGAAGTCGGCGATCACGCCGTCCTTGAGCGGGCGGATGGCGACGATGTTGCCCGGGGTGCGGCCGATCATCTTCTTGGCCTCGGCGCCGACGGCCAGGATTCCGCCGGTGTTGGTGTTCACCGCGACGACGGACGGCTCGTTCAGAACGATGCCCTTGCCCCTGACGTACACCAGCGTATTGGCTGTTCCGAGGTCGATCGCCAAGTCGCGGCCGATGAACGACAGGTTGCTCGCCATGGGGTGTGGGTGCCTTCCCGGGCTCGGAGTTCATGGGGGGTGGACGAATGCGTGCGCCCACGCTCGGGCGGAGACCAGCTGAGCTGCCTTACCGGGCCCTTGAGTCGCGTCCATCGTAGTCACGCCGCACGGTACGGACGTCGACGTGGGGCATACCGTCCATTGTCCGGGGCGTGATCGCATCTCCGAGGATTGGGACGCCGTGTCGGCGCCGCCAGTTCCCTATTTCACGATAAGAATGCCCCGGCCGGGCCAATGGTCCCGACCGGGGCGGTACGAACGTCCCCCCGGGCGTGTCGCCCGGGTCCTGCTCGCCGGATCAGGCGTGCGCGGGGAAGAAGATCTTGATCTCGCGCTCGGCCGACTCCGGCGAGTCGGAGGCGTGGATCAGGTTCTCGCGGGTGATCGTCGCGTAGTCGCCGCGGATGGTGCCGGCCCCGGCCTCCAGCGGGTTGGTGGCGCCGGCCAGCATGCGGATGCCCTTGACGACCTCCTCGCCCTCGACGATCAGCGCGATCGACGGGCCGGAGGTCATGAACTCCAGCAGCGGCTCGTAGAACGGGCGGCCCACGTGCTCCGCGTAGTGCTGCTCCAGCGTCGCCCGGTCGAAGGTGCGCAGCTCGATGGCGGCGAACCGCCAGCCGGCCTTGCGCTCGATGCGGCTGATGATCTCGCCGGCCAGGCCGCGGCGGACGGCGTCGGGCTTGAGCAGGACGAGAGTGCGCTGGGACACGGTGCGTCTCCTGGGGATTCGGTTCGGCAGACAGTCGGGTCGACAAGCGGTGCCGACAGGGCAGAGATTACCTTGCGTACACGGCGTGTCGGTCGGCCGGTCCGGGCCTCAGGCCTGTACTGCGGCGGCCTCGGCGGCGGCCCTGGCGGCCTTGAAGTCGTCCACCTTGCGGCCGTAGTGCACCGAGCACCACCACAGGCCGGCGAAGACCACGCCGAGGCCGAACATGGTCGGCAGGACGAAGCCGGCGGCGATCAGACCGATCTGCAGCGCCCAGCCGATCTGCACCGCGCCGGGGCGGTTGATCATGCCGCAGAGCAGGATGCACAGGGCCATCGCGATGCCGCTGACCGTCCAGATCTCCGCGTTGGAGACGTCGGAGAGCCGCATCGCGACCAGCGCCGCGAACATGATCAGCAACGCCTCGCCGATCAGCGTCGAGGAGCAGAGCGTCCTCATGTCACTTCCTCCCGAGCAGCAGGCGGGCCTCGCCCACCGTGATGACCGAACCGGTGACCAGCACCCCGGCGCCGCCGAGGTCGCCCTCCTCCTCGGCGAGGGTGACGGCGGCGGCGATGGCGTCGTCGAGCCGGGGCTCGACCTGGACGCGGTCCGCGCCGAAGACCTCGACGGCCAGGGCGGCGAGCGCGTCGACGTCCATCGCGCGGTGGGTGGAGTTCCGGGTGATGACGACCTCGGCCAGGATCGGCTCGAAGGCCTCCAGCACGCCGGCCACGTCCTTGTCGCCGGAGGTGCCGATCACGCCGACGAGCCGGGTGAAGCCGAAGGACTCGGTGAGCGCGGCCACGGTGGCGCGGGCGCCGTGCGGGTTGTGCGCGGCGTCCAGGACGATCGTGGGGCTGCGGCGGACGACCTCCAGGCGGCCCGGCGAGGAGACGCCGGAGAAGGCCTGGCGGATCTTCTCCACGTCCAGCTGCCCGCCGCGCGCGCCGCCGACGCCGAAGAAGGCCTCGACCGCGGCCAGGGCGAGCGCCGCGTTGTGCGCCTGGTACTCGCCGTGCAGCGGGATGAAGACGTCCTCGTACTCCTCGCCGCCGAGTCCGCGCAGCGTCACCAGCTGGCCGCCGACGGCGAGTTCGCGGCGGATGACGCCGAACTCCATGCCCTCGCGGGCGACCGTGGCGTCCACCTCGACGGCGCGGCGCAGGATGGTCTGGGCGGCGTCCAGCTGCTGCTGGGCGACGACCGCCACGGCGCCGGACTTGATGATCCCGGACTTCTCGACCGCGATCTCGCCGGTGGTCCCGCCGAGCTTGTCGGTGTGGTCCAGCCCGATCGGGGTGATCACCGAGACGGCGGCGTCGATGACGTTGGTGGCGTCCCAGGAGCCGCCCATGCCGACCTCGACCACGGCGACGTCCACCGGGGCGTCGGCGAAGGCCGCGTAGGCCATGCCGGTCAGCACCTCGAAGAAGGACATCGGCACCGGCTGCGCCGCGTCGACCATCCGCACGTAGGGCTCGATGTCGCGGTAGACCTCGACGAAGCGCTCGGGGGTGATCGGGGCGCCGTCCAGGCTGATCCGCTCGGTCACGGACTCCACGTGCGGGCTGGTGTAGCGGCCGGTGCGCAGCTCGAAGGTGTTGAGCAGCTGCTCGATCATCCGGGCGGTGGAGGTCTTGCCGTTGGTGCCGGTGATGTGGATGGAGGGGAAGGACCGCTGGGGCTGGCCCAGGATGTCCATCAGGGCCTCGATCCGGTCGAGCGAGGGCTCCAGCTTGTTCTCCGGCCAGCGGTTGGAGAGCTCCACCTCGACGTCGCGCAGGGCGTCGCCGGTGCCGCCGTCGGCGGGGCGGATGGTGTACGGGTTCGGGTCGGCCTTGTCGCTCACGACCACAGTCTACGGAGCTTCGGCGGGTCCTCTTCACGGGGTGAGAACAACCACTTTGCCCGTTCTTTCCCATGATCATCTAGTTTCGCCCCTTTACTATTGATTTAGCGATCTGAACCGCAATGAAGCATCGATTCGCAGCTAATAGGAGCCATCAACCTTTGATCACGAGGAGCACTGCGCCATGCCCGACGCCCTGCACGAATGGATCGTGCTCCGCCAGGACGCCGTCGTCCTCGTCGCCGGACTGATCTCCCTGGCACTCGTCGGCTACATGGCCCTCGTCTTCGGACGCTTCCTCGTGTACTGGGCCGGCTCCCGGCACGCCTTCCGGCACAGCCGCCCCGCCGAGCCCGGCGACCCCGCCTCCTTCCAGTGGCACCTGGTGATCCCCTGCCGCGACGAGGAGGCCGTGGTCACCCAGACCCTGGACGGGCTGCGCGCCGGCGCGCCCGAGGCCCACCTCTGGGTGATCGACGACGACAGCGAGGACGCCACCCGCGAACTCGTGCTCGCCGCCGCGGCCCACGACCCGCGGATCCACCTGGTCCAGCGCCGCCGCCCGCACGCCCGGATCGGCAAGGGCGCCGCCCTCAACGCCGCCTACCGGGAGATCTCCGCCTGGCTGCCCGAGGGCACCGACCGCGCCCGGGTGGTGATCGGCGTGGTCGACGCCGACGGGCAGCTCGACCCCGGCACCCTCGCCCAGGTCTGCAACGCCAAGGCGCTCGGCCGCCCCGACACCGGCGCCGTCCAGATCGGCGTCCGGATGCGCAACGCCGACGACGAGCTCCCGCTGCCCGGCCGCGGCCGGGCAGCCAACGCCCTGGCCCGCGCCCTGGTGCGGATGCAGGACGTCGAGTTCCAGGCCACCAACACCGGCATGCAGCTGCTGCGCCGCCGCACCGGCAGCGTCGGCCTCGGCGGCAACGGCCAGTTCGTCCGGCTCACCGCCCTCGACTCGCTGACCGCCGAGGAGGGCCGGGCCGGCCGCCCCTGGCCCGAGCGCGCCCTGCTGGAGGACTACGAGTCCGGCCTCGACCTGCGCCTGGCCGGCTGGCGGCTCACCCACGTCACCGAGGTCCAGGTCTCCCAGGAGGGACTGATCTCACTGCGCCGTTTCCTCACCCAGCGCACCCGCTGGGCCCAGGGCAACATGCAGTGCCTGCGCTACACCGGCCGGGTGCTGCGCTCGCCGCACTACACCCCCTTCGGCAAGGCCGAGGTGGTGTACACCTTCCTCCAGCCGGTGGTCTGCGTGCTGCTGGTGCTGCTCTTCCCCGTCTCGCTCGGGATCACCGGCGCCGGTCTGGTGCTCTTCCCGGAGGAGACCGCCGAGTTCCAGCTCAGGTTCGGTCCGTGGATGCTGCTCGTCCTCGTGCTCGCCACGCTGCCGATGGTGTACTGGGGCTTCGCCTACCGCAGGACCGTCCACCCCGACCGCGGCCGGCTCACCGGCCTGCTCTGGGGCCTCCTGGTCTGGCTCTACGCCTACCACCTGTTCGTGGTCGCCACCCGGGCCGCCGTCCGGATGCTGCTCGGCCGCAACGGCTGGGCCAAGACCCGCCGCAACGCCGAGAAGGTCGCCCTCGGCGCCCCCACCGCGCTCGAGTCCTGAGCCCCCACACCTCCTCTCCGCCCCACCTCCCGACCGGAGTCCCGCATGAGCACGTGCCTGCCCCCGTCCAGCGTCGCCGTCGTCCTCGGCACCCGGCCCGAGCTCGTCAAGCTCGCCCCGCTGATCCACGAACTCGGCGACGCCACCCGGCTGGTGCACACCGGCCAGCACTGGGACGAGGCGATGTCCGGCCGCTTCCTGCGCGACCTCGACCTGCCCGAGCCCGAGCTGCTCACCGGTGTCGGCGGCCGCCCCCGGGCCGGCCAGATCGCCCAGTCGCTGGGCCAGCTGGACGCCGCCTTCGCCGAGGACCGGCCCGTCGCCGTGGTCGTCCAGGGCGACACCAACGCCACCCTGGCCGGGGCGCTGGCCGCCAACGCCCGGGAGATCCCGCTGGTCCACGTCGAGGCCGGGCTGCGCAGCTTCGACCGGGCGATGCCCGAGGAGCACAACCGGGTGATGGTCGACCACGTCTCCGACCTGCTCTGCGCCGCCACCGGCGAGAACGTCGCCAACCTGCGCGCCGAGTCGCTGGCCGAGGAGCGGATCGAGCTCACCGGCAACACCGTCGTCGAGGTGGTCCGCCGTCAGCTGCCGGACGGGGCCGCCCGCGCCGCGCTGCTCGCCGCGCACGGCCTGCGCCCGGACGGCTACGTGCTGGCCACCGTGCACCGCCCGGAGAACACCGACACCGCCGAGGCGCTCGGCGCGGTGCTCGCCGAACTGGACCGGATCGCCCGGGCCGGCACCCCCGTGCTGTTCCCGATGCACCCGCGCACCCGGGCCGCCGTCGAGCGCTTCGGCCTGGACGGCCTGCTGAAGCGGCTGGCCGTCACCGGCCCGGTCGGCTACGGCGACTTCCTGGGCCTGGCGAGCCACGCCGCGCTGCTGGTCTCCGACTCCGGCGGCGTGCAGGAGGAGTGCACCGTGCTCGGCCGCCCGCTGCTGGTGGTGCGCCGCTCCACCGAGCGCCCGGAGGCGATGGCGTCCGGCTTCGCCGCGCTGGTGCGGCCCGGCGAGGAGCTGGGCACCCTGGCCCGCGCCTGGCTCTCCGACACCCCCGAGCGGCTCGCCCGGCTCGCGGCCACCCCGAGCCCCTACGGCGACGGCCTGGCCTCGGCGCGGATCGCCGCGCTCACCGCGGCGATCGCCGGCTCCGAGGCGGCCGAAGGCGTGCCGCTGGCCGCCTAGGGGCCCCGAGGGCCTCTTGACAGCAGAATTGGTCTACTCCACCTTGTGAGGCAAGTCTCCGTTCCCGACCGGGACTTGAGTTGTCGGTAGCTCCCGCAAGCGCACCATCGACACCCCGGACGGCGTTCCTCCCCCACGAGGCGCCGCCGGGCCTCCCCCACTGGAGATGGAGTCATGCCACCTGCCCGACACCGGCGCACCCGCGCCGTCCATTCCCTGCTCGCCGGCGCGAGCGCCGTCGCCGTCGGCCTGAGCGGACTCGCGCTCGCCGGCGGCACCGGCGCCCACGCGGCCGACACCGACCTGATCGTCAACGGCGGCTTCGAGACCGGGAACCTGTCCGGCTGGACCTGTTCGAGCGGCACCGTCCAGACCACCACCGCCCACTCCGGCACGTACGCCCTGCAGTCCACCCCGAGCGGGAGCGACACCGGCGAGTGCAGCCAGACCGTCCCGGTGAAGCCCTCCTCCGCGTACACCCTGAGCTCCTGGGTCCAGGGCTCGTACGTCTACCTGGGCGCCCGCGGCACCGGCGGCACCGATCCGAGCACCTGGACCCCCGGCGGCACCGGCTGGGCCCAGCTGAGCACGAGCTTCACCACCGGCCCGAACACCACCAGCGTCACCGTCTACCTGCACGGCTGGTACGGCCAGCCCGCCTTCGCCGCCGACGACGTCTCGCTGCTCGGCCCCGGCGGACCGCAGCCCTCCCCCACCCCGACGGCCACCGCCACCGCCACCGCCTCGCCGAGCCCCACGGCCACGGCCACCGGCAGCCCCACTCCCACCGCCACCTCCACCGGCAAGCCGCCGGACCTGCCCAAGCACATCCTCACCGGCTACTGGCAGAACTTCGACAACGGCGCCACCGTCCAGCGGATCAGCGACGTCCCGGCCGCCTACGACATCATCGCGGTCTCCTTCGCGGACGCCACCGCCACCCGCGGCGGACTGAGCTTCACCCTCGACCCCGCCCTCTCCTCCCGTCTCGGCGGCTACACCGACGCCCAGTTCAAGGCCGACATCGCGGCCAAGCGGGCGGCCGGGAAGCGGGTGGTGCTCTCCATCGGCGGGCAGAACGGCACGGTCTGGGTGGGCGATTCCGCCTCCGCCGCGACGTTCACCAGCACCGCCTGGGCCCTGATGCAGAGCTACGGCTTCGACGGGATCGACATCGACCTGGAGAACGGCATCAGTTCCACCTACATGGGCCAGGCGCTGCACGCCCTGGCGGCGAAGGCGGGGAGCGGATTCATCCTCACCATGGCGCCGCAGACGATCGACATGCAGTCGACCGGCATGGAGTACTTCAAGCTGGCGCTGAACGTGAAGGACATCCTCACCATCGTCAACATGCAGTACTACAACTCCGGTGCGATGAACGGCTGCGACGGGAACGTCTACTCCCAGGGCACCGAGAACTTCCTCACCGCGCTGGCCTGCATCCAGCTCAAGGGCGGGCTGCGGCCCGACCAGGTGGGCCTCGGGGTGCCGGCCTCCACCAGCGCCGCGGGCGGCGGGTACCTCGCCGCCGCCACCGTCAACGCCGCGCTGGACTGCCTGGCCTCCGGCACCAACTGCGGCAGTTACAAGCCGGACACCACCTGGCCGGGCATCGGCGGCGCGATGACCTGGTCGACCAACTGGGACGCCAAGGCGGGCGGTCCGGTCGCCGGCACCATCGGTTCGCACCTGCACGCCATGCCGTAACCGGCGCGACCGGCCCGCCGGAGGCCCGGGTTCAGACCCCGGCCCGGGCCTCCGGCACGTGCGCGGCTCCGCCGTGCCGACGGCGCAACTCGGCGGTGATCTCGGACAGTTCGCCGTCGGGCAGCAGCGGGAGCATCATCGCGACGCCCTGCAGCAGGCCACCGAGCAGGAAGGTGGTGTCGGGCGTCGCCGCCACCAGTCCGCGGACCTCGGCCACCTCGCCGGCCGCCACCGCCTCGATCAGCCGGGCCGCGTTCGCGGTCTCCTCGTCGACCTCGACCGCGCCGGTGTCGTCCGGGGCGCGCCGGGCCATCGCCCGCAGCACCCGGTCGCCGACCTCGGGGGCGTACGCCTTGCGGACGGCCTCGGCGGCGATCCAGGCGAGCAGGGTGGTCACCTCGCGTTCGGCGTGCTCGGCGAGCAG
Organism: Kitasatospora sp. NPDC002543; assembly: GCF_053594915.1. Taxonomy (NCBI): domain Bacteria; kingdom Bacillati; phylum Actinomycetota; class Actinomycetes; order Kitasatosporales; family Streptomycetaceae; genus Kitasatospora; species Kitasatospora sp. NPDC002543. The sequence goes on from NZ_JBSFWR010000017.1 coordinate 95,734, forward strand.
CAGGTCCAGCTCGTGGTCGAAAGCGACCTGGTTGCCGTGCCGGAACGCGAGCAGCAGGGTCGCCGCCCTGGCCTTGGCCTCCTCGACCGCCTCGGCAGGCAGTTCGTCGGCCAATTCCTCGGTCACCACCACGCCATGCCCTCCCGTCCGTCGCTCAGCAGGAACGCTCAGCAGAAACACCCATTCGGAAACTCCGTGCACACGGTACACAGCGGACCTGCAAACTTCCGCGAACCCGCGCGGGCAAGACCGGAATCAATTCGCTCGGAATAGGACCTCACCCGGTCGCAGGATGATAATTCGCCGGAAGGGAGCAATGTTGCTGGGCTATTAGGCGTAGGAAAAACCCGGACCCGGCACCATCGCCGAACCGGAGCGCCGCGAAAACGCCCGAGGGGCCGCACCCCGCGTGTCGCGGTGTGCGGCCCCTCGGGGACCGGCCGGGCTCAGCCCTGCGGCAGCGCCGCGAGCTGGACGGTGATCCGGGCGATGTCGGCCTCGGCGGCCTCCTGACGGCCGCGGATCTTGGCGACCACCTCGTCCGGCGCCTTGGCGAGGAACGCCTCGTTGCCGAGCTTGGCGGTGGTCTGGGCCTTCTCCTTCTCGGCCGCCGCGAGGTCCTTGGCCAGGCGCTTGCGCTCGGCCGCGACGTCGATGGTGCCGGAGAGGTCCAGCGAGACGGTGGCACCAGCGACCGGCAGGGAGGCGGTGGCCGCGAAGCCCTCCTCCGGGGCGGTCAGCCGCAGCAGCGAGCGGATCGCGTCCTCGTGGACGGCCAGCACGGTGCCGGCCAGCTCCAGCTGGGCCGGGACGCGCTGCGCGGGCTGCAGGCCCTGGTCCGAACGGAAGCGGCGGACCTCGGTGACCACCTGCTGGAGCGTGGCGATCTCCGACTCGGCGGCCGCGTCACGGTAGCCGCTGTCCTTCGGCCACTCGGACACGACCAGCGACTCGGCGCCGGTGAGCGTGGTCCACAGCGCCTCGGTGACGAACGGGACGACCGGGTGCAGCAGCCGCAGCGTGACGTCCAGGACCTCGCCGAGCACGCGGCGCGAGGCGTCCGCCTGCGGGCCGCCCTTGGCCAGGGTGGTCTTGGAGAGCTCGACGTACCAGTCGAAGACCTCGTCCCAGGCGAAGTGGTACAGCGCGTCCGTGGCCTTGGCGAACTGGAAGTCCTCGTACAGCCCGTCCACCTCGGCGACGGTGGCGTTCAGCCGCGACAGGATCCAGCGGTCCACCGCGGTCAGCTCCTCCGGCGCGGGCAGCGGGCCCTCGACGGTGGCGCCGTTCATCAGCGCGAAGCGGGTGGCGTTCCAGACCTTGTTGCAGAAGTTGCGCGAGCCCTTGACCCAGTCCTCGCCGATCGGCACGTCGGCGCCCGGGTTGGCGCCGCGGGCCAGGGTGAAGCGGACGGCGTCGGCACCGTAGGCGTCCATCCAGTCCAGCGGGTCGACCGCGGTGCCGGAGGACTTCGACATCTTCTTGCCGAACTCGTCGCGCACCAGGCCCGTCAGGGCGACGGTCTTGAACGGCGCCTCGCCGTCCATCGCGTACAGGCCGAACATCATCATCCGGGCGACCCAGAAGAAGATGATGTCGTGGCCCGTCACCAGGACGTCGGTCGGGTAGAACTTCTCCAGGTCGGCGGTCCGCTCCGGCCAGCCGAGCGTGGAGAACGGCCACAGGCCCGAGGAGAACCAGGTGTCCAGGACGTCCGGGTCCTGCACCCAGCCCTCGCCGGTCGGCGGCTGCTCGTCCGGACCGACGCAGACGACCTCGCCGTCGGGGCCGTACCAGACCGGGATCCGGTGGCCCCACCAGAGCTGGCGCGAGATGCACCAGTCGTACATGTTGTCGACCCAGTCGAAGTAGCGGCGCTCCAGCTCCTTCGGGTGGATCTCCACCTTGCCGTCGCGGACGGCGTCGCCGGCGGCCTTGGCCAGCGGCTCGACCTTGACCCACCACTGCAGCGACAGCCGCGGCTCGACCACGGTGTGGCAGCGCGAGCAGTGGCCCACCGCGTGCATGTACGGACGCTTCTCGGCGACGATCCGGCCCTGCTCGCGCAGCGCGCCGACGACGGCCGAGCGGGCCGCCAGCCGGTCCATGCCGAGGAACGGGCCGTGCACGGTGATCGCACCGCACTCGTCCATGACCGACAGGTTGGGCAGGCCGTGGCGCTGGCCGATGGCGAAGTCGTTCGGGTCGTGCGCCGGCGTCACCTTGACGGCGCCGGTGCCGAACTCCGGGTCGACGTGCTCGTCGGCGACGACCGGGATCTCACGGTCGGTCAGCGGCAGCTTGATGGTCCGGCCGACGAGGTGCTTGTAGCGCTCGTCCTCGGGGTGGACGGCCACCGCGGTGTCGCCCAGCATCGTCTCGGCCCGGGTGGTGGCGACGATGATCGAGTCGTCGCCCTCGCCGTAGCGGATCGAGACCAGCTCGCCCGGCACCTCCTCGTGCTCCACCTCGATGTCCGACAGCGCGGTGAGGCAGCGCGGGCACCAGTTGATGATGCGCTCGGCGCGGTAGATCAGGCCGTCGTCGAAGAGCCGCTTGAAGATGGTCTGGACGGCCTGGGACAGGCCCTCGTCCATGGTGAAGCGCTCGCGCGACCAGTCCACGCCGTCGCCGAGGCGGCGCATCTGGCCGAGGATGCGGCCGCCGTAGCTCTTCTTCCACTCCCAGACCTTCTCGACGAAGGCCTCGCGGCCCAGGTCGTGGCGGGACAGGCCGTCCTCGGCGAGCTGCTGCTCGACCTTGTTCTGGGTGGCGATGCCGGCGTGGTCCATGCCGGGCAGCCAGAGCGCCTCGAAGCCCTGCATGCGCTTGCGGCGGGTCAGCGCGTCCATCAGCGTGTGCTGGAAGGCGTGGCCCAGGTGCAGGACACCGGTGACGTTCGGCGGGGGGATGACGATCGTGTACGCGGGCTTGTCGCTCTTCGCGTCCGCGGTGAAGTACCCACGCTCCACCCAGCGCTCGTACAGCTCGCCCTCTACGTCCGCGGGGGTGTAGGTCGTCGGGAGGGTTGCTGCTTCGTCCCCGGCAAAGGTGCTCACGGGGCGCTGGTTCGTCGTGTCGGTCACGACGCACAGTTTACGTAACCGGGGGGAGGGCCACGAACCGCGTGACGGCGCGGAGCGGCCGTGCCCGGGCGGGCCCCCGTCCGGCACCGTGCGGTAGCGTGCCCGGGCACCCGTCCGCAGGCCCGGACGGGCGGGGAACGACGGGACACCACGACAGGCCGCGGGTGCGGCGGGGGAGCACGGACGCTGATGTACGGCCAGGGACAGCAGTACCCGCAGGGACAGCCGCAGCCGTACGGGGGGCAGCCGCCGTACGGCCCGCCACCGCAGCAGCCCTACGGGGCACCCCAGCCCTACGGCGCTCCCCCGCCCCAGTACGGCCAGCCCCCGTACGGCCAGCCGCAGCAGCCGTACGGCGCGCCCGCCCAGCCCTTCGGCCCTCCCCCGCAGCCCTACGGCGTACCGCCCCAGGCGCCGTACGGCCGGCCGGGCTACCCGCCGCCCCCGCAGCCGCCCAGGCGCAGGGGCGGGCTGGTCGTCGGGCTGGTGATCGGCGCGCTGGTGCTGGGCGGCGGAGGCTTCGCCGCCTGGAAGTTCCTCGGCGACGGCGGCGACAAGGGCGGCCGGTACAGGATGACCGCGCCGCAGACCCTCGCGGACGGCTACTCCCAGAAGTCCACCGAGGAGAAGGCCGTCGAGCCGACCAACTCGGAGGCCGGCCGGTTCGGCAAGGACCTCCACGTGATCGCGGCCAGCTACAGCCGGGGCGCCGACACCGACACCTTCACCGTGCTCGGGGTCTACGGGCAGCTCAACGACCCCGCGCAGATCGTCGACGACGCCAAGAAGAGCAGCGGCGAGACCGTCTGGACCACCCCGCTGACGGAGTTCCCGGCCCGCGACGCCCGGAACTCCTCGGCGAAGCTCTCCTGCGGCGTGATCGGCTTCACGGGCAAGCCCGGCCCGACGGTCTGCGTGTGGGCGGACCGCTCCACCACCGGGCGGGTCACCTTCAGCAAGGTGACCCTGAACAGCAGCGGCGTCGCCGGCGGCCAGGAGACCACCCTGTCGCAGGCCGCCGACAAGACCCGGGCGATCCGCGACGGCATGGTCGTCGCCAAGTAGCACGGCGCGCGGAAGGGGCCCCGTACCGGATCCGGTACGGGGCCCCTTCCGTGCGAAGGCCTCGGCTCAGGCGCTCTTGTCCCGGCGCTCGCGCTTGATCATGTCGCGCGGCACCAGGGTGGGGATGGCGTGCTTGGAGACGACGTCCCCGGTGACCACCACGCGGGCGACGTCCTGGCGCGAGGGGACCTCGTACATCACGGACATCAGCACCTCCTCCATGATGGCCCGCAGCCCGCGCGCGCCGGTGCCCCGCAGGATCGCCTGGTCGGCGATCGCCTCCAGCGCGTCCCGGGAGAACTCCAGCTCCACGCCGTCCAGTTCGAACAGCTTGCGGTACTGCTTGACCAGCGCGTTGCGCGGCTCGGTGAGGATCTGGAGCAGCGCCTCGCGGTCCAGGTTGTGCACGCTGGTGATCACCGGCAGACGGCCGATGAACTCGGGGATCATGCCGAACTTCACCAGGTCCTCGGGCATCACCTGGCGGAAGTGGTCGCTGGCGTCCGACTCCCGCTTGGAGCGGATGTTGGCGCCGAAGCCGATGCCCTTGGCACCCGCGCGGCCCTCGATGATCCGCTCCAGGCCGGCGAACGCGCCGCCGACGATGAACAGCACGTTGGTGGTGTCGATCTGGATGAACTCCTGGTGCGGGTGCTTGCGCCCGCCCTGCGGCGGCACCGAGGCGGTGGTGCCCTCCAGGATCTTCAGCAGGGCCTGCTGCACGCCCTCGCCGGAGACGTCCCGGGTGATCGACGGGTTCTCGCTCTTGCGCGCGACCTTGTCGATCTCGTCGATGTAGATGATCCCGGTCTCGGCCTTCTTGACGTCGTAGTCGGCCGCCTGGATCAGCTTGAGCAGGATGTTCTCGACGTCCTCGCCGACGTAGCCGGCCTCGGTCAGCGCGGTGGCGTCCGCGATCGCGAACGGCACGTTCAGCATCCGGGCCAGGGTCTGCGCGAGCAGCGTCTTGCCGGAGCCGGTGGGGCCCAGCAGCAGGATGTTGGACTTGGCCAGCTCGATGGCGTCCTCGCGGCCGTTGCCGCCGCTGCGGCCCGCCTCGCCCGCCTGGACGCGCTTGTAGTGGTTGTAGACGGCGACCGACAGCGCCTTCTTCGCGAGGTCCTGGCCGACGACGTACTGGTCCAGGAACTCGTAGATCTCGCGCGGCTTCGGGAGTTCCTCGAAGCGCACCTCGGAGGTCTCGGCGAGTTCCTCCTCGATGATCTCGTTGCACAGGTCGATGCACTCGTCGCAGATGTACACGCCTGGGCCGGCGATCAGCTTCTTCACCTGCTTCTGCGACTTGCCGCAGAACGAGCACTTGAGCAGGTCGCCACCGTCTCCGATGCGTGCCACGAGGTGCTTCCCCTTCGCCAGGGGCCCCGCAGGGTTCCGGGGCCTGGTGCTGTGGACCGTCAACGCCGACGGCGCTCGGTCTCGCTATCCGACGGTACTCTGCCGGGCCCGTGATTCCGTCCTCTTCGCCAGGTCTGCCCTACGCCCTGGGCGAATTGATACCGAACAGATGCCGTCGCACGGGCGCTCCTCCGTCTCCCGGACCACCCGGTAGCCGTCCGAACTGCCGAAGGACAGCTCGGCCTCGGCCCCGGCCGCGGTGAAGCGCAGCTCGCCC